>CAJWGH010000239.1 GCA_913031095.1 uncultured Chloroflexota bacterium
CAAGTTTCTCGATTGACCGGGCGACTTACAGCGTTGGCGAGAGCGCCCTTGACGTGATGGTCCTGGAGAAGTCGGCATTCCCTGAGTCGTTCCAAGGCCATCAGATAATCCGCGAAGGAACGCTGGACAACGACACTCTGGCCCAGAACGGCTTCGAAGGCACCACATCCAAACGATTCTCTGAGGCAGGGCGCGTGACTGGAGTCATGCGTGAGTTAGGACCAACGTCCAACATGGCCATGGTCGACGGGTTCGATTTTATGGCGGCATCGGTGGTCCACTTGTTCGACTCTCCGGACTCGGTGCGTAGTTGGATGCACGAGATATTCCTGAAGGACTTTGAAGACCGGGTGGGTGAAAGCGTGGGTCAGGGACACCAACTGGTGTCAGCCACCCGACTGGAGCCACAAGGTTTCTTTGACGAGGCGGTAGGTCTCAGAGTACTGCAAGGTGGAGTTGACGGTCTGATCTCATCCACGGTGATCGACTTCCGTGTCGGCCGTCTCCTAGGCGTGGTTTTTATTGGAGCCGTTGGTGATCACGACCGACTGGAACAGGTCGAGAAACTGGGACAAGACCTGGAAAAACGAATCGTGAGCGTGGTCTTGGGATCGGTGTAAGAAGCAGCCGATTAAACTTGGATCGACTCAACGGTAACTGTCCGACGGGTTCGGACAGATTCAATCATGGCCTCGGTGATCTGAACAGAACGAAGACCCTCAACGCCCGAAGCTGCATGCTCCTCGTTCAGCCTGATAGCCTGGTTGAAGCCTTCTATCTGCCACTTTGCTAGAGCTTGAGCGTCCGGTTCGTAAGTAACTTCGCAATTTACCGTCTCGCTCTTAATCTCCAGGGTACCTCCCATAGTGGGACTGGCGGCATCCTTCAACACGACCCGCCCATCACTGCCATAGACCGTCACATCATTGATCGAATCCGGCATCCTACTCCCGCATACCATGGTGCCGATAGCCCCACTGCTGAACCTCAATGACAAAGACACCAGGTCTTCCAGCGGGTACGCTTCCGTCTGGCCGTCGCTGATAGCAGCCACTTCCACGACTGTCTGGCCCAGGATGAATTCTAAGTCGTCCACGCAATGTACACCGGTGCCGATCATTGACCGGGCATTTCCAACCATGTGCGGCGTCTCCCACCATTCTCTAAGGCCAGTCCGCGTCTCACGTTTCGTTTCCCCTCTCACTCCTGACCCCAACAAGACTTGCGCCAGAGCCACATTGCCCAGACTCCCTTCGCTAACGGCCTTACTGGCCGCAATGTGACCAGGATGAAACCGCAACTGAAAGCCTACGCCCAGTTTGACGTTGTTGACCTTGCATGTCTTAATCATCTCTACACAGTCGGACACGGTGGTAGCCATAGGCTTCTCGGTCAAGACATGCTTGCCGGCTTTAGCCGCCAACTGAGTGTGCTCGGCATGCAAATGGTTCGGGGAAGCCACAAATACGACATCCACTCTGGGATCAGCTAGCAGCTCCTCAACCGAAGTATAAGCGGCAAGCGCCCCGTGGGTTTTAGCGAACTCGTCAGCTCTCGCCTGGTCTCGACTAAAGCACGCGACGATTGTCGTATCTTCGGCTGAAGCTGCTGCCGGGGCTATCCGCGAATTAGGATAATTGCCAGTCCCTATAAATCCCCAGCCTATAGCCAATTCATCACTCCTTGAACCGAACCACCTGTTGCCTTAGCCAGTAGTAATACGAGGCTAGCGTTCCGCTCCTACTTTCGAGGTCGCTTCTTTAAGGAATTTGCTTATGTGTGGCAGGACCAGGGTTCCGTCTCTAGAAGCTTGCCCGTGATCCAGGCCGGGCAGCGGAACGAATACCGCCCCTGGTATCGCCTCTGAAGCTCCTTTTGACGCTCGGAAGAACCCGTCAACATCGCCACAGTAGAGCATGAAGGGAATGTTCAGACCAGGCAATAACGCTTCCACACCGTCGGTGCCGATTGGCGCGGTCGTAGCGGCGATTAGCGCTTCAGGGTCGTTGTCCAGAAGTCGCTCCCTGCGTCCTGATTCCATGGGACCTTCTTTGGCCTCGGCATCGGCTACGTAGGCGTCCATCCCTTTCCCAAGTAACTCAATCCTTGATGCAGGTGGAACATCCGTATTAGCCACGTCTGCGCCCATACCGCCGATGACGAAGGAGTGAAAGCGATCCAATGCGTGTTTCACGATGCCAAACCCGATCCGGCCGCCCATGGAATACCCCAGATAATGGGCTTTATCCACACCTTGGTCATCCATGACAGCCAATATGTCACTGACGCGAAGTTTCAGGTCGTACTCTTTCGGGTCGTGGGGTTTGCCGCTGCGGCCGTGGCCTCGGGCGTCCACCAGGATCAACCGGTAGTCCTTCTGTAACTTTTCAACAAAACCGTAGGCGTACCAGTTCTTGAGACTGCCGGTTAGACCATGCTGAACCACCAAGGGAGGTCCGTTTCCTTCCACGTGATAGTGAATATCAACACCTGAGTTATCTACGTAAGGCATGTCTTATCTCCCAAATTTCTTTTCAGAGGATTACCACTCCCTAATTAGTCGTGCTGCCTCGTCTCCCATCTCTGAAGTTGAGGCAGTGCCCCCAAGGTCCATAGTCAGCACGGTACGTTGCTCTAGGCACTTGGCAACAGCGTTATCCACCCGCTGGGCCGCTTCCTGCTCTCCGAGGTGATCTAGCATCATAGCCACGGCTGAGACTGTGGCGAGCGGGTTGGCGATGCCCTTGCCCATGATGTCGAAGGCCGCGCCGTGCACAGGCTCGAAAAGCGACGGATATTCCTTCTCCGGGTTGATGTTGGCACTGGGGGCAAGACCCATGCTGCCAGTTACAACAGCGGCGATGTCCGAGAGGATATCGGCGAACAGATTAGAGGCCACCAT
>CAJWGH010000240.1 GCA_913031095.1 uncultured Chloroflexota bacterium
TTCTTGGTGTTGGGCCCCAGCCGGGCCATCAATATGGCACGTAACGTTGGAAAGGTGCTTGGAGACCTTCGGCGGTCGTTCGGTGATGTAACCAGCGCGATGACGGTTGAGTCCATAGAACAACCGACCCCAGCTCAGAACAGAGACCCGGAACCGCCTCCAGGTGTGCCTATGCGCGCAAACCTGCCACCTGAAGAAGCCGCGGATGCTCTCGAGCCATTGGCTGAAGATAACAGCAACTCCGAGGACAAAGGATGAGGTCCCGGGAACAGACCCTGCTTCAACACCTGAGTGAACTACGCCGCCGGGTCTTTATCTGCGTGGTTGCCGTTCTGGCAGGGAGCGCCGTTTCCTTCGCTTTCTTCGAGCAGATAGTTGAAATTCTAGTGGAGCCCGCACGTGATCTCGGCCTGGGAACCGGCGGCGAGCTGATTTACACCGAAGTGACCGAGTTGCTGACCACGGCTATTAAAGTCTCGTTCGTATCTGGATTGATCCTAGCATCGCCCGTAATAGTGTCCCAAAGTGTAATGTTTGTTGCGCCTGGACTGACAGGGCGGGAGAAGCGGTACCTATTCGGTTTCATGCCGGCCGTCATATTGGCCTTTGCTGGCGGGGTTGCCTTTGCCTATTACATCTTGACTCCCCCTGCGCTGCATTTCCTCCTCACCTTTGGGGGAGACATCGCCACTCCGCTGATTCGGATCAGCAATATTATCAACCTGATGATCCGGCTTCTTTTCTGGATGGGGCTAGCGTTTGAAACGCCCTTGGTGATGTATCTGTTGGCGTCGTTGGGCATAGTATCGGCCAGTTCCTTGGGGCGGTTCCGCCGTTATTGGGTCGTGGTGTCCTTCATATTAGCGGCCATGATTACTCCTACTGTGGACCCGGTCAACCAGGCCCTCGTGGCTGGCCCGTTGCTGGTGCTCTATGAACTGGGGATATTGCTGGCCTGGTTCGCGGGGAAGAGCCGGAGAAAGTCCAAGGCTATGACCACGACCTAAGGGTGTTGTAATCTGAGAAACCCAGGGGAATGGCCGCGCTGAGGCTCTTGAAAGCCGTACATAGACCATAGGTCAGGTCGGAAATCGCAATACACGGATGTGATTCAGCCGGCTCACTCCGAAATGAGACAGTAGCCTCTCTGATCGGGATTCAATGACCCCCAAGTGGCCACTACTGGTGAGGTAAAAGGCCTTACTTCACCAAGAAGCGTTGATCCATATCAATGAGATCCCTGGTCCGCTAGTTCGGAGGACTCGGTCTAGGCATGGCAACAAAAAGCCCGTTCTCCGTAGGAAGAGCGGGCTTTTCTATTTACCTGACTAGGGGTTAGGGGTTTATGTTGTCTTTACTGCCTGCTGAAGCTTTTTCCGAATCTTCCTTTGCGTCTTCGCCCATGAGGGCGGTTTTGAAGGTCCGTATGCCCTTGCCCATGGATGTCCCGATCTCGGGCAGCCGACGCGCGCCGAATATCAATAAAATAACGACAACGATTATTGCTATCTCAGGGATGCCCAGAGGCCCAACTCTCATGTCTTTTCCTCCCGCCGAAAGCGGCGGTACGGCCCATATTGCAGTCCGGTGCGTCTAAGCTACTAATAAATAGTAGCAGATACTGCCTGCCTCGACAATGAATCACGACTGCCCTGGGATGGATAGAGTTGAGCTCCTACAACCCGTCATATTGTGCAACGACTCGCTAGATGACGCAGTGATAGGCACGCCCTACAGGAGTGATATATGTTGTATAGACCAGGTAGCGACGCTATAATCTTGACTTATGTTAAACCCCCGCCTGAGCGATACCCGCTTGGCAGCAGGCCAGAATAAGATACCCTGAAGGTGGTGATGGACTCTAACTACGATGTGGTGTTGATCGGAGCTGGACCGGGCGGTTACGTTGCCGCTATCCGGGCCGGACAACTGGGATTGAAAACAGCCGTCGTCGAGAAAGAGGCGCTGGGTGGGGTGTGCTTGAACTGGGGATGCGTTCCTAGCAAATCCCTGCTTAAGAACGCCGAGGTGGTTTCTTACTTCAAACGTGCCGACGAGTTTGGTTTGAAGATGGACAACTTCAGCGCCGACTTCTCCGTGGCCATGGACCGGAGTCGAAAGGTGGTTGAGCGCAACACCAAGGGCGTTGCTTTCCTGCTGGACAAGAACAAGGTCGACCATATTCAGGGTACCGGCAAGATTGTTGGTGTTGGTAAGGTTGAAGTTTCCCCTGATGGGAATGTCATTGAGGCCAAGAACATCGTAATTTCGACCGGCGCCCGGCCGCGGAGTATACCGCCGCTACCGGTAGATGGCGACAAGATAATCACCAGTCGTGAGTCGATTACGCTGAGCGACCTTCCTAAGTCAATCATCATCGTCGGCGGCGGGGCCATCGGCGTGGAATTCGCCTACATATATAAGACGTACGGCGTTGATGTGACCATCGTAGAGATGCTGCCCAGGCTGGTGCCAAATGAAGATGAAGACGTTAGCGCGCAATTGGAGCGGGCCTTCCAACGGGCGGGTATCGAGTTTATGACTGGCGCCGGAGTAACTGGGGCCGACACCTCGGGTCACGGCGTAAAGGTTACCGTGGACAAAGACGGTACCACCCAGGTTCTTGAGTGCGCCAAGGTTTTAGTGGCTATCGGTGTTCAACCCAATGTGGAAGACCTGGGCCTGGAAACCATTGGCATCGCCACCGACCGAACAGGCATCACGGTGGACGACCATATGGTTACTAACGTGCCCGGCATCTACGCGATCGGGGATGTCAACGGTAAGATGCCGTTGGCCCATGTCGCATCGGCACAGGCCGCGGTGGCCGTAGAGCACATAGCAGGGTTGGAAACCCAGACTTTGGACTACACTTACATGCCCCGAG
>CAJWGH010000241.1 GCA_913031095.1 uncultured Chloroflexota bacterium
GTGAGTTCCCAGGTCGAGTTGGGAATAGTTGGGGGATTCTGGACCGACGTAGTTGTTTCGGATGTTGCGTTCCCTTTTAGGCACGATCTTAGCGTCCAGGGTCATACATAGAGCACTGTACCCGGCGTCTTCCGCTCGGGCAGCCATGCCAAGGGTAAGCTCACGGTCTTTGAAAAAATACTGCTGGAACCAGATTGGGCCAGTTGCCGCTTCCGCGACGTCCTCCAAAGTCTTGGCCGAATGGGAACTCAAGATCATCAAGGTATCGGCTCTGCCCGCCGCCCGGGCTGAAGCCAGTTCAGCGTCCGCGTGGGCTGCGCCATGATTGCCGGCAGGAGCCAACATCAGCGGGAGGCTGATTTTGTGCCCTAGGACGGTGGTGCTTAAGTTTCGAATGCTCACGTCCACCATCATTCGCGGTTTCATCATGATGGAGTCCAGGACCTCGCGGGTGCGCCTTAGGGTTATCTCGTCGGTGGCGGCTCCTGCTATGAAATCGTATTCGCCCTTGCCGATATTAGCTTTTGCTATCTCTTCGTATTCATAGATATTCACCGGGTCTAGTGCCATGAGGATTCCTCCGGGTATGAGCGTTGCGAGGAAAGTCTAAAAGCTGGGATGTGCGTAGTCAATCGCGTGGCTGACATGAGGCTGTGGAGGCCATCAAACTTGCACGTGGTATCCTTGCTCTTGGTGAGCTCAGACGGCAGCCTGAGGTGGAAATATGCCAAGCGGTAAGCAGGACTACGAGATATTTGAGGCAGGCGATCTGGACCTTCAGTCTGGAGAGACGTTGCGTGGCGCCAAATTGGCCTATAAGACTTACGGGAGCCTGAACCGGGCCAAGAACAATGTGATAATCTTCCCTACCTTCTTTGGCGGACAACACACCCATAACGAAGAGATGATTGGTGAGGGCAAAGCTCTGGATCCGGACAAATACTTCATTATCGTGCCCAATATGTTTGGGAACAGCATCTCAACTTCACCATCCAATGCCACTCCTCCTTATAACCGCTCTCGCTTCCCCGCCATCAATCTCTACGACAATGTAGCTTGCCAGCATCGTCTCGTTACCGAATTATTTGGCATCGAGACGATCGCTCTGGTCTATGGTTGGTCCATGGGCGCCCAGCAGACATTCCAGTGGGGCAGCTTGTATCCGGAGATGGTCGAACGGATCGTACCGGTCTGCGGCTCGGCCAAAACTTCTCGACACAATTTCGTGTTTCTGGAAGGGGTCAAGTCGGCGATTACAACCGACGTTGCATGGGCGGGTGGATCTTACGACAAAGCTCCCTTGAAAGGACTGAGGGCCATGGGGCGGGTCTACGCTGGTTGGGCAGTTTCCCAAGCTTTCTATCGTGAGGAGGTCTATCTGGACCTGGGATATGAGTCCTTGGAAGACTACCTAGTGAGATTTTGGGAGGCTAGGAGGACCGGCTCTGATGCGAACGACCTGTTGGCCATGATTCGTACCTGGCAGAATGCTGACATCAGCAACAATCATCTCTACGAAGGAGACTTTAGGGGGGCTCTTAACTCGATCAAATGTAAGGCCATCGTGATGCCAGGAAGGACCGACTTGTACTTTCCGCCGGAAGACAACGAGATTGAAGTCGCCCTCATGCCAAATGCAGAACTTAGGCCAATAGAGTCCATCTGGGGCCATCTGGCTGGAGGGCCTGGATTCAACCCAGCTGACTCAAAATTCGTAGACGAAGCGCTGAAAGAGATATTGGCTCATTGAGGCAATACTGAGGACTGGCAAACGGAAAATATGCGCGTTATGGTTGATTAATGGAGTCTGTCTGTTTGATAACATATGCAGATGATTATTCGCTATGGTCAGGCTAAGACCTTCTACTTCAAGATACATAGATGCTGAACCGGGTGCCTTTGGCACGGAAGGTTGGAGGCGCGTATTATGGCTGGCGTGTGCTGGCGGCCACTTTCTTACTGGGGACGTTGTCCGGCGGGATATTCTCTAATAGCAATGCAATCTTCTTTGGCCCGATTCAGCGCGATCTGGGCCTGAATAGCGCGCAAACTTCTTTGATCTTTAGCCTAGTTAGGGCTGAAGGCAGCATTGCAGGACCCGTCGTGGGTCGGTTAGTTGACCGGTTTGGCTCGCGACCGATGATTGTTTTCGGTGGGCTTTTGGCCAGTTTCGGTTTCATCGCCCTTCATTGGGTGCACAACTATGTGCTCTTTATAGTCGTATTTGTGGGAGTGGTGGGAGTCGGCAAGAGTTCAGGGCTGGGACAGGTGCTGATTAGCGCGGTCAACCGGTGGTTTATCCGCCGCCGTTCGCTAGCTATGTCGATCTGCATCACTGGGTTCTCTTCAGGTGGAGCAGCCATATTGCCGCTGATAACCCTTGGAGTCAGTACGATCGGCTGGCGCGACGTGATGCTGTTCTCCGGCATATTCATGGGCTTGATCGTTTTACCCCTGGCATCGTTAGTGCGACACTCGCCGGAGCGGATGGGTATCGGACCCGACCTCCCATTCCCACAAGAGGGCGAAAAGGACGCCCGGCCGGCACTCGTTGATTTCACGGTACGCCAAGCTTTGCGGACCAAGTCCTACTGGATCTTGTTCGCCGGTTCCGTGCTTAGGATCACTCTCTGGGGAACCGTGTCCGTCCATGCGGTGCAGATGTTTGTCTGGAAGGGAATGTCAGATGAGATGGCGGGCATCATGTTCTCTATGATGTTCCTTTTGTCCATCCCGTTGCGGCTGATGGTGGGGTTCTTGGGAGACAGGTTCCCGCTACAGCCGATGATGGGCGGAGGGATGGGCGCAGCGGCCCTGGCAATGCTGGCGATGCTGACAGTTGACGGGAATATAGCCGTCTATTTGTTTGTGGTTCTGATGGCCAT
>CAJWGH010000242.1 GCA_913031095.1 uncultured Chloroflexota bacterium
CGGTGGTCGTGAAAGCGTCTTGCAGCCACCATAACTTGCCGTAAGAATCGACCACTGGGTACGGGTCTTCGTCCATGGCCAGGAACGGCGCCAATGAATCGACCCGAGTACTTATCTGGCGGCGGTACTGGATGCGAGTGTCCGAGGAGATTTGATCGCTGAGCAGTATATTAACGTCGGCGAACTGCCAAGCATAAGCCAACTTGCGGAGGGTTGAGCTCAATTTCACGCCGCCTAAACCGTCGTAATGCAGTTCGCTTCCTGAAGGGTCAATCTCCGGGGCCGAACTGTTCACGATGGCGAAGGGCGCTGGCGACTCCCCATAATACAATTCGGGCCGCTCGATAGGAATCTCCCCTCGGATGGGGATATCCTGAATGAAGAATTCAGGGCGCCCTTCTTCGGGCGTGAATCCCGTAGCCGGGCTCATGGCCAAACCGTAACCATGTGTATATTGGAGTCTGCGGTTCACCCAGTTGCGCGCGTCGACGGGAAGGTTGTCTGGGTCCAACTCCCTAGCCGCCAATAACACCTGGCGCAGCTTCCCATCCAAGACGTACCGGTCCGAGTCCATGTTCAGGAAGTTGTAATAAAGTTCCATGAATTGGAGCTGGTTATAGGCGTCTTGCAGTGGCTCCACGTCCCAGAGTCGGATGTTTTCGATCACCGCCGGGTTTTCTCTTATCACGTCGGCATCCAGATTGCCGACAGCTGGCACCGAAATTCGCTCCACTTGATCCAACTGGTATGCGATGCGGGTGGACTCGATGTTCCGTTCGATGTAGACCTGCTCCTTTTCGAATTCGTTGGGGTCCACCTGAAACCGTTGGAACAGCGCCGGCAAGGCTAAATTGGCCAACAGCGCCATTATGACCCAGAGGCTAGAAGAACCGATCATAAGCCTTAATCCGCCGAAGTAGTGGCTAGTGAAGAACGCTGCCGCGCCCAGAGACGCTATGGCCGTCATCAGCCACAGCACCGGAATCTTGGCGTGGATATCAGTGTATCCCGCACCGGCGACCAAGCCTCCGGCTGACACCACCAGGTCGTATACGGCTACCACGTGCCCAACGGCGATGCTCAACATCAACAAGCCGCCTAGAATGCCGATATGCTTCAACATGCGAGGTGCCAGGACGAAGTTCAGCCCCCTAAGCCCATAGATTCCCGCATAAAGGAACAGCGACATGACGACAGATACGATTAGTATGCCCATCACCCAGTTCTGGATGAAGTTGAGCATCTGGAGTGTGACTATGAAGAATGAGAGGTCCTTCCCGAACTCGGCGTCGGAGACTCCGAACGACACCTTGTTCAGAAAGAGCAGGAAGGTCTCCCAACGCCCAGCAGCGGCCGAGCCGAAAACCGGAGCGGCGGTAAGAACAGTGATGAAAACCGCCGCCACCAGCATAGCCCGCAACAGACGCATGGTGTCTTCATTGATTGGAAGACTGGAAGGGCCTCTAGAGAACCGAAATGTGAAATAAAAATTAATCATCAGGGAAGCGGAAGTCATTACCGTGCCGCCGATGAAGAGCCAGATCTTTATAACCAGAATCTTGGTGAAGACATCCCGATATCCCAACTCGCCGTACCACAACAAGTCGGTGTAGACCATCCGCAGCCACCACAGGATCAGGAAGGCAAACAAAAGACCAATGGCGATTATGCAGCCGTTCCGGGCTCGCAGTAGTGCAACCGCCGAGATTCCAGGTAACTTCGGCCCGTATGGTTGTTCTGCGTCGTCGGTCAGGTCATAGCTCATGGACTTGGCGGCGCCTGCCGGCGCGCGCTTCTAAAATCACCAACTATAGTAGTGCCAGTGGAATTACCGCGTATGCATTCCAACAGTGCGTTCGGCTGTCTGCCATCTATGATGTTAGCCACAGGGGATTGTTCCAGGGCCCGGAGACAGGCAGAAAGTTTGGGGATCATGCCACCTTGAATCACACCAGAGTTGAAAAGGATGTTGGCCCGGCGCCGGTCCAACCTTCTGATGACTCGACCGCCGCCGTCCATGACGCCGGCAACGTCGGTCAGAAAAACCAACTGCTCGGCCTCCAGTGCGCGGGCCAGTTCTCCGGCTACAGTGTCTCCGTTGATGTTCAACGGGCTACCGGCGTTTTCGGAACCGTCGCGCACATGGACGCCCAACGGGGCGACCATCGGGATGAACCCGCTATCGAGAGCAACTCGAATCAGGTCGACGTTGACATTGGTTACCTCTCCAACGAAACCCAACTCTGGATTGCCTATTTCGGCTTCCACCATACAACCATCGATCCCACTCAGGCCCACCGACCGGCCTCCGAACTCGTGCATCAATGACACTAATTCCTTGTTGATCAACCCACCAAGGACCGCAACCACTATCTCTAGGCTGGGCGCGTCCGTGACCCGTAGGCCGCCCACAAACTGGGGCGCCAGGCCTTGGCGTTGCATCCATTGGGATATCACGTTACCGCCACCGTGAACCACCACCACCTGCTGCCCTTCCTCCTGTAGCGCCACCAAGTCCTTGAGACTGGTGTCATGACTACCCAAGGTGCTGCCGCCGATCTTTACCACTATTGGGTGACCGGAAGTCGGTTGGACCGCCAATTCTTCCTCCAAAGCCTAAAACAAAACCGAGTATCAATAGGGTCTATCGGGAATGGAATCGGCTGCATAAGAGGGATCGCGAAAGCCGCCCGAGAAGCAATCAGACTACCGCAGGCCCTTCCGGCTGAATGCGGCCGCCACTCCCCGAATGTTAACGGGAAATCGGACGCAAACGTGTCCGAGCGTAAAGGCTCATGCCAACATCTATGATAGAAACTTGTCTAGGTCGTGTAGGCACTGTTGATGACCACGTATTCTTCGGTGAGGTCGCAGCCCCAAGCGG
>CAJWGH010000243.1 GCA_913031095.1 uncultured Chloroflexota bacterium
GGAACGGATGCTGGACGAGTTAGATGGTTTCGACGCTTTCATCATGCCAACAACACTGGTGCCGGCGGTTAAATCCGAGGACACGGAGCAATACCTGACCATCCTCTCTAGAAACTGCATTCCGTGGAGTATGATTGGCTTCCCAACCCTGTCAGCTCCGGCTGGTTTGACTTCCGGCGGCCTCCCGGTGGGAGCGCAATTCGTATCCGCGCCTTTCGACGACGGGATAATTCTAGCGCTGGCGTCAGCCCTGGAATCAGTAACGGAGCAGCAGCGGCCCTAGCGGTGCGCCTTCCCATGAGCATGTTACCCGGAGTTGATACTGACCTCCGCGTCGGACGGTGCCCTGCCATCGATCTGATCGGCGCCAAGGCCAACCGGATCTTGAGTGCGCCAGGGTTCTCCGGAGAGGTGATCTCGGCCGGAAGCCGTGCAGCGTATATAGAGACCGCTGACGGCGAGATACTGGCCGCCTGCAGGCCTGACCAGTACCCCCACCCGCGGTCGTTTCTAACGGACTTAGATTTAGCGGGTTTAGAAATCGGCCTCAGTGTCTGGTTCGAAGCAAGTGAGCTCCGCTTCGGTAGCGGCGCATGCGTTGGCTTGGCGGAATCACAGGTTTGGAACCCGTCACTGCTTCAAGGATCAACTTCTTTGTCTCCGGCGGTGTTGCGGACTAGATGGGATGACCTGGCTCAAGCGTCGATCGCATTCCACGAAGGCGATAACCTCGGACTGGCGGTCCCGTTGCTTGCCAACAGATTCGATGCCCTGGAGATGAACTGTAATTCTCCTTTGGTCGCTGCCGGGATAGCGCAGGTCGAAAAACTGATACCGCACTGCCGACGCGGGGATTTGAGTCGCACTCTGACGATGGCGGAAGACCTGATCGGCCTGGGGCACGGTCTGACTCCGTCGGGTGACGATTTCGTCGGGGGGTTGATGTTCATGTACCGCCAGATAGAAGCAGCCTATCCAACCTCAGGCTTGTGGAAAGGCGGCGATGTGCCAGCTCTGCTAAAGAGTTCCAAGCGAATGACATCTCGGATCAGCCACACATTACTTGCGGACTTGTTGGAAGGTCAAAGTCATGCACCCCTCCACGACCTGGTCAATGATCTTTTTTCTGACCGCAGGCCATTTGCGGCTGAAGGTCACGTTCGATCGGTCTCTTCGATCGGCCACGGGTCGGGCTGGGATATGCTGACGGGAATGTTGTTCGGATTGCTCCCGGTAATCGGTCGACATGAAGGCTACAGGGGTTAAATCCATAGATATCAAGGAACGCATAGAAGAAGCCAACGCTGAAGCATTCGAACGCATCGTTGCCGCAGACCCGGTGCTGGTAGACATAGTGCCGGCCGGCGAGGTTGTGCCTGGCCTGGCAGACCGCATGGTCTTGCACTCGGGCCCGCCGGTCGACTGGGAGCACATGAGCGGGGCGCAGCGGGGTGCGGTGACGGCGATGACTATCTTTGAAGGTTGGGCCGGTGATATCCAGAGCGCCGAGGAGTTGCTAGCGAGTGGCGGCGTCAAGTTCGATCCGAACCATCACCACGACGCGGTGGGGCCCATGGCAGGGACCATCTCCAAGTCGTTGCCCGTCTATGTGGTGGAGAACCAGGACCACGGTAACAGGGCTTATTGCCGGTTGGTAGAAGATGAACAGCAATTCGGCAACTACAGCCCCGCCTCCATCGATGGACTTCGCATGTGGCGGGACGTATGGGCGCCTTCTCTGGGCAGGGGTGTCCGACATATCGGTGGATTGCACCTCAAGCCGATCATCGCCAAGGCTTTGCAGATGGGAGATGAGCTCCACAACCGTCCAAACGCGGCCAGCTCTATGTTCGCGGGCGCCATGGGCGTACCGATGATCGAGGCAGGCGTCGAAACTTCTGACCTGACGAGCACTCTCACTTACATATCCAGCCACGACCTGCTTTTTCTTGGGCTGGCGATGGCCTCTGCCAAGTCGGCGGCCGATGCCGCCAGGGGCATCGAATACTCGACCATTGTCACCGCCATGGCCCGAAATGGCTACGAATTCGGTATCCATGTCAGTGATTTGGACGGGGATTGGTTCACGGCTGCGGCACCCGCCATTGACGGCCTATATCTACCAGGATACGGCGAGGGCGACGGCGGGTTCGACATGGGTGACTCGGCCATCACCGAGACTGTCGGCTGGGGTGGCTTTGCTCTCGGCGGGGCTCCGGGGATCTTGTCACTGGTGGGAGGTACACCCGAAGAAGCATTGAACTATAGTCGGGAGATGCGAGAGATAACCACAGGGCTCAGCCCTGACTTCGCCATTCCGGCCCTAGATTTCCAGGGCACGGCGGTGGGGATCGACATCAGAAAAGTGGCGCAGACAGGTATCCTGCCCATAATCGATACCGCCATCGCCCACAAGGAACCGGGCCACTCGATAATCGGGGCTGGGTTAGTCCGCCCTCCTATGGCCTGTTTTCACGGAGCGCTCAGAGCATTCGCAGCCAAGCACAGGTTGGGGTAGGGGAATCACCTATGATCACAGAATCAGCTTTGCTTGAGAACAGGTACTTCGACTCTGTATTCCTGATGCGGGTATCCAAGCTCCTTAGCGAACAATCGGGGATCCAACAAGCGGCATTGGTCATGGGCACACCGAAGAACATCCAGATCTTGGCGGATGCGGGTTATGAGGGAATCGACAAACTGGCAGCAGCTCCGAACGACTTGGTGGTATGTCTGCGGGCAGACTCGGTAGAAGAAGCTCGATCGCTGATGGAGGACCTCGAGCGGTATCTCGCTCGTGACCAGAGCCGCCCGGCCGTAGAGACCGTTCGTTCCACCGAGAAAGCGATCTTCCTGCGACCCACGTCCAACATCGCGTTG
>CAJWGH010000244.1 GCA_913031095.1 uncultured Chloroflexota bacterium
TGTTCACGCACCTTCACGTTCACACTGAGTACAGCATGTTGGACGGTATCAGCCGCATCCCCAACTTGGTGGCCCGCACCAAAGAGCTTGGGATGGACTCCCTTGCCATCACCGACCACGGCACCTTCTACGGCGTGGTCGATTTCTACTCAGCGTGCAAAGAAGCAGGTATCAAACCAATAATTGGCTGTGAGGTATACGTAGCCCACAACAGCCGCTTCGATAAAGACCCCTCCGAACGCAGTCCCAATCATTTGGTTCTGCTGGCCCGTGACAACACCGGGTACCGAAACTTGATGCAGCTGGTTACCAAGGCTCACGTCGACGGGTTCCACTACCGGCCCCGTATAGACAAAGGTTTGTTGGAGGAATTCGGCCAGGGTCTCGCAGTCCTCTCCGCTTGTCCCTCGGCTGAAGTGCCGAAACTGCTTGCCGACGGCAACGATGAAGCCGCGGCTTTGGCCGCGGCCTGGTATAAAGAACGCTTCGGCGATGGCTACTTCTTGGAGATCCAACGCCACGAGCATGTCCCCCAACTTCCCAAGATTAATGAAGGCTTGATTGCCATGGGCCAGAAGTTGGATATCCCGCTGGTGGTGACTAACGACGCTCATTACGTCAATCAAGCGGAATCGCCGCTCCAAGATATCTACATCTGCATCCAGACCAGCACCACCGTGAACGATGAAAAACGTCTCCGGATGGAGGACGATTCTTATTACATCAAGAGTCCGGCTGAGATGGCCCAGCTCTTCCCGGATTTCCGTCTTGCTTTGGAGAACACTCAGCTGGTCTCCGATATGTGCAACGTTGATTTGGACTTTGGCCAGACCCACCTACCTAAGTATCCGACGCCCAACGCCACGGACGCCGATGAATACTTAGCCCAGTTGTGCGAAGAGGGATTCCGGCGGCGCTACCCTCACCCGACTGCCGAGGCTGAGGACCGGCTCCGCTACGAGTTGGATGTCATACGCCACACCAGGTTCGCCAACTATTTCTTGGTGGTCTGGGACATCATTGACTTTGTTCGCAATAACAACATCCTGTACGGCGTGCGCGGCAGCGCCGCCGCTAGCGTGGCCTTGTATTGCTTAGGCATAACTGATGTTGACCCTCTGGAATATCGCCTGGTCTTCGAGCGTTTCCTAAACCTGGAACGCAAAGAGATGCCCGACATTGATCTGGATTTCCAAGATGACCGCAGGGACGAAGTCCTCCATTACGTCATAGACCGCTATGGCAACGACCGGGTGGCGCAGATAATCACATTTGGAACCATGGGCGCCAAGGCGGCTCTTCGTGATGTGGGTAGGGCTTTAGGTATGGGCTATGGGGATGTGGACCGCATCGCAAAGATGGTCCCTCTGAAAGCCCGCACCCTGGAAGACGCGTTGAGGGTCAGTCCTGAACTTAAGACAGCCTACGAACAAGAGCCTACCGTGACCAAGCTGGTCAACGACGCCCAGGGGTTAGAAGGTATCGTTCACCACGTCAGTACACACGCCGCAGGCGTGTTAATAGCCGACGAACCTCTTACAGAGACTGTGCCGCTGCAGCGCCCGGCCAAAGGCGACGAGAGCAGCCCGGTGTTGATGACCCAATACTCCATGGACCCGGTTGCTCACCTGGGCCTCTTAAAGATGGACTTTCTCGGGCTCACCAACCTGACTATCTTGGACCGGGCTGTCAATCTGGTCCGCGAGAGCCAGGGTGTTGAGATAGATCTTCAGGACCTGCCATTGGACGATTCGTCTACCTTTGAGCTGCTTTCTTCCGGCAACACCAATGATCTATTCCAGCTCGAAAGTGCGGGGATGCAGCGCTATATCAAGTCGCTAAAGCCGTCCAACCTAGGCGATATCGCCGCTATGATTGCGTTGTATCGCCCAGGACCCATGGAAAACATCGATATGTTTATCGATGCCAAACATGGCCGAAAACCCATTGAGTACCCTCATCCCAGCTTCAAAGAACTGCTGGACGAAACATACGGCGTCATCGTTTACCAGGATCAGGTGCTATTAATCTTGCAGCAATTCGCCGGTTATTCACTGGGGGCGGCGGATATCGTACGCAAGGCTATGGGTAAGAAGATTGCGTCGCTGATGGCCGAAGAACGTGTTAATTTCGTCACGGGAGCTCAGGGCAAAGGTTACACAGACGAAGTGGCCGGCGAGATATTTGACCTTATAGAGCCCTTTGCGGGCTACGCCTTCAACAAGGCCCATAGCGTGAGCTATGCACTAATCTCGTATTGGACGGCCTATTTCAAGAACCATTTCCCAGTTGAATACATGGCCGCAGTGCTCAATTCTAGACTTGATAATCCTGAGAAGACTCTGGGCTCCATGAATGAGTGTTTCCGGTTAAATATTCCCATCCTGTTGCCCAATATCAATAGGTCGGAAGAATTTTTCTCTATCGACCACGATACAGGCGACCAACGCTACGACGGCAAAGAAGGTGACATGCCTAGCGGCCCCGGTCTTAGGATCGGACTTGCTGCGATCAAGACCGTGGGCGAGGCAGCGGTCCGCCCGATAGTTGCTGAACGAAAAGAAAGTGGGCCGTACAAGTCCATCGACGATTTCAGCCGCCGGGCCGGCGCATCCGGCTTGAACCGCCGGACGTTAGAGAGTTTGGCTAAAGCAGGAGCTTTCGACAGCTTGGCGCCCAGAGGCTCTGTCATATACGCGCTGGACCAGATCGCCGCCACCGCCCAACGTGAGGCGAAGACCAGGGGTTCTGGGCAGAGCAGCATGTTCGACGGCTCAGAAGATGTGAATTACGGTGGAGGGATGAGCGGAATCACCCTCACAGGTCCGGACGTATCAGATCAGGAGAAGGCAGCATGGGAGAGGGAGTTG
>CAJWGH010000245.1 GCA_913031095.1 uncultured Chloroflexota bacterium
TCCCTAAAACAGCAACCGGAAAGATCCAGCGATTCAGACTCCGTGGCAACCAAACGTAAACAGATTACGGCAGCACGAATCTCTATCTGGGAGAACAAACCACCCATGGACGACTTCCTTTCCAGGGCTCTAGACCTAGCAGCGGTTAAAGGCGCATCTTACTGTGATGTGAGACTGGTCGAGACCAATCAGGAGCGGTTTGTTGTACGCACTGGAGTGGTCGATACCCTCAGTAACGACGAGTCTCTTGGCGTCGGCGTCCGTGTCTTGGTAAACGGTTCCTGGGGGTTCGCTTCAACCAATATCGTTAACGCTGCCGAAGTAGACCGAATTACAGATCTGGCGGTCGAGATAGCCAAGGCCTCGGCCGAGGCCAGCAGCGGACCAGTTTCTCTGGGAGCGCCGGTAAAGAGCCAAGGCGTATACACAACGCCGATCCAAGTAAACCCCTTCACCGTCTCTTCAGAAGAGAAACTAGGACTCCTGTTGGTAGCCGACGAGCGTATGGGCTCGGTCAAGGGAATCTCAGCCAGGACCGGCAACCTGATCTTCAGCAGCGAGCGAAAGACCTTTGCCAACAGCGAGGGCGCCCTTGTCGAGCAGACGATATACGAAACTGGCGGCGGCATCATGGCCACGGCCAGGGGCAGCGGAGAAGTGCAACGGCGTTCCTACCCCCAATCCATGCGCCAGCAAGGCTGCGCCGGCTGGGAATTCGTGGAAGGTATGGACTTGGCCGGCAATGCCGAACGAACGGCAACTGAAGCGGTAGCGCTTCTTTCGGCGGACCAATGCCCATCGGGCATTACAACCTTGATTGTAGGCGCTTCACAATTGGGTTTACAGATACACGAGTCCTGCGGTCACGCCATCGAATTGGACCGTGTGTTGGGCTCAGAAGCGGCGTACGCAGGAACATCGTTTTTAACCACCGAAAAGCTGAACAATTTTCAATATGGATCCGAGCACGTTAACATCACGGCCGATAGCGTCAAGCTGCCTGGCCTGGGATCCTATGGGTGGGACGACGAAGGCATTCCAGCCCAGTCCACGCCTGTGGTCGAAAGGGGGAGGTTCGTGGGGTATCTGATGTCGCGCGAGACTGCATCCGGGCTTAACCTGCCTTCTAACGGGTCAATGCGGGCCGCCTCCTGGAACCGTATCCCGCTGATTCGGATGAACAACGTAAGCCTGGAACCGGGAAATTGGACGTTAAACGACCTCATTGCCGACACCGATGACGGCATACTGATGGAGATGAATCGGTCTTGGTCCATCGACGACCGTCGGTTCAACTTCCAATTCGGCACAGAGACAGGCTACGAGATCAAGAAAGGCAAGGTAGGAAACCTGCTAAAGAATTGCACCTACACCGGTATCACTCCCGAATTCTGGAATTCGTGTGATGCAGTGTGTAATGAAGAGCATTGGACCATGTGGGGGATTCCCAACTGCGGCAAGGGGCAGCCCGGCCAACTGGGTCACACGGGCCATGGGGCAGCTCCTGCACGGTTCCGAAACGTCCAGGTCGGGGTGATGACATGATGGGCCGCGAGGCCGTTCTGGCCCTTCTGGAAAAGGCTTTGAGCTGTTCTAAAGCGCAAGAGACCGACATATACCTTAGCGCCCAAGACCTGGGATTGTCACGGTTCGCAGGCGGCGCCATACACCAGAACGTTGCCCACAGCAACATCGTACTGAACATACGCTCCGTGGCCGGAAGGCGGCTGGGCCGTGCCACAACCAACGACCTCAGCGATCTGGGAGTCCGGAGAGCCATCGAAGCTGCCCACCAAAACGCCCTGCTTATGCCTGAAGACCCAGCTTTCGAGGGACTACCTAAACCAGATGGTGCTGCCAGCGTCTATAGCTTTGACGAGGCAACTGCCCAGTGCAATCCGGGGACCAGGGCGTCGATCGTCCGGGGCGTCTGCCTCCAGGGCAAGGAACACGACTTAAACGTGTCAGGCGCCTGTCGCACCGGCGTGCAAGAGACCGCCGTTGTAAGCAGCCACGGAGTCCGCGCCTACCATGCCGGCACATTCGCCGGTCTGATCATCAACACCATGAGCGCCAGCTCTGCTGGATGGGCCAAAGGAGGGTCGTGGCGTCTTTCGGACATAGACACCGAGGCCCTAGGCCGGGAAGCAGTTTCCAAAGCTGTGGACGGGCAGGAACCAGTGGCCATCGAACCAGGTCGCTATCCCGTGGTGCTGGACACCTACGCAGTAGACGACATACTGGAGGCCCTCAGCCTCTACGGCATGGGAGCCCAAGCTGTCCAAGAAGGCCGCAGTTGGATGAACGACTTGATCGGCCAGCCGGCGATGAGCCCCAGCGTTACCGTGTGGGACGATGGCTCGGACCCCCACGGCTGGCCGGTACCCTTCGACGCCGAAGGCATACCACGACGCAAGGTGGATATCATCACCCAAGGAGTTGTGAGCACTCCGGTCCATAACTCTTACACGGCCGGAAAAGAGGGGACCGTCTCCACTGGGCACCAGTCCTACTTTACTGGCGGGCCCATAGCCAGCAACCTGTTCATGCAGGAAGGAGTCTCGTCGCTCCAAGACCTTATCAGCTCGACAGAGCGAGGGGTATACATCACTCGGTTCTTCTACACCCGTTTAGCCCACTCCAAAGGCTGCATGATGACTGGAATGACTAGGGATGGTACGTTCATGATCGAGAACGGTCAGATCACCCACCCGGTCAAAGACCTTAGGTTCACCCAATCCTACGTAGAAGCCATGGCCGATGTTGAGCACGTTGGCAGCGAGTCTAAATTGGTGCTGAACGAAGTTGGCTTTGCCACGAGAGTACCTGCCTTGAAATTAAGCAGCTTCAA
>CAJWGH010000246.1 GCA_913031095.1 uncultured Chloroflexota bacterium
GTAGGGCCACGCTCATGTGCTGTCAACCGATTTCGGATACGAAAGTTGTCGCATTCGGTGGGGACTATGCCCATAGCAACTTGCTTGCTCCGGTTGCCCAGCTAGAGGATAATGCGGTTTTAAGATTTGCCCCAGCCAAACAAAGCCGGAATGGAGAGACCGCCCGTGTTGACTAAAGACGAAAACGAAACACTCACTAGGGTGGAACAGGGTACGCCAATGGGTGACCTGATGCGGCGCTATTGGCTACCTACCTTGCTTTCGAGCGAACTTCCTGGGCCGGACTGTGCACCAGTACGCGTGCGCCTGTTGGGAGAGCAATTGATTGCGTTCCGCGATACCATGGGGAAAGTCGGGTTGCTCAGTGAATTCTGCCCACACCGCTTAACCTCCATGTTCTTTGGTCGGAACGAAGAAGGCGGTCTGCGCTGTGTGTACCACGGCTGGAAGTTCGACACCGCAGGCAACTGCCTGGATATGATGAACGAGCCTCCCGGAAGCGACTTCCATACCAAGATCAAGACCACCGCCTACCCTGTCGTGGAGATGGGTGACCTCATCTGGGCATATTTGGGATCAGAGGACAAACGCCCACCGGAGCCAAGATTCGAATGGACCCAGGTGCCGTCAGAACACCGCTTGTTGACCAAGAATTGGCAGGAATGCAACTGGCTTCAGGCCCTCGAGGGCGGCATCGACACAGCCCACGCCCCCATCCTTCATAGGCGAATCACGGAGAACACCGACCGACCTGGTATTGCCGTCAACACGAATCTGGTCAAAGGCCAAGCCCCCAAGATCGAGATCGACCGCACTGACTACGGTTACCGCTATGCTGGATTGCGCGACTTGGGTGATGACCGTAATGTCATTCGGGCGTATCACTACGTGATGCCTTTCCACCAGTTTCGCCCGTTGCAATTCGGGCTCCAGGGGCAAGACCCGCGCTCGCTTATCGCAGGTCACGTCTGGGTGCCAATGGATGACGAGAATTGCATGGTCTACAACTGGATGTACAACTACGCCGGCCAGCCGCTCACCGACGCCGACAAAGAAGAAGAGTTCCAGTTGGGCCGTGGGCCAGGGGAGATGCTCCCCGACTTTCGTACCAAACGTAACAAGTCCAACGATTGGATGATTGATCGCCAGGTGCAGAAGTACGAGACCTTCACTGGAATTGAGGGCATCAATACTCAAGACCAAGCAATCCAAGAGAGCATGGGCCCCATCGTGGACCGCTCAGGCGAAAACCTGGCGAACAGTGACATGGCTATAGTCATCGCCCGCCGAATGCTCCTCGACGCCGCTAGTACAGTTGCCGATGGAGGAGACCCGCCCGGTACAGGAGATTCCTACTACAACGTTCGTGCTATAGATGCGATTTTACCCAGCGATGTTGACTGGCGGGAATCTTTGGACAGTCAGATGTACCGGCACTAGGCGCCCTCTATCTCGTCAATTCGGAGAAAGCTTGAATCCTGGAATGTTCGTGCCGATGATGCTAAGCCAATCCTACTGATTGGTACTCCCGTCTGCGCAAGAATGACAAATATTAAAAAAGGACAATAATAATCATGAAGGCAGCTGTCCTCTACGAAAAATTTCAACCGCTGACCATAGAGGACTTGGAACTGGAAGGCCCCAAAGAGCGTGAAGTTCTCGTTAAGCTCACCGCCAGTGGAGTCTGCCATAGTGACCTGCATTACATGAAGGGTGACCGGGAGCACCCTATGCCCGTAGTACTAGGCCACGAAGGTGCTGGAATCGTGGAAGAGGTCGGGCTCGGCGTTGACTACGCCCAGCCCGGCGATCATGTCGTGCTGTCGTTCGTGCCCACATGCGGCCAATGTTCCTACTGCGTAAAAGGCCGCCAGAACCTATGCGAGGCCCGCTACCGACTCAAAGGCAAGATGCTGGACGGCACCACCCGTCTCCGCAACGGCACGCAAGAAGTCCACCATTTCAATGGCCTCTCCACATTTGGCGAGTATGCCGTGGTGCCCGAGGATAGCCTGGTCAAGATTCGAGAAGACGCACCTCTGGACCGGGTGGCTCTGATTGGCTGCGGCGTACCCACGGGCGTTGGCGCGGTCATCAATACCGCCAAGGTAAAGCCAGGCAGCAGTGTTGTGGTCATTGGTGCAGGGGGCGTGGGACTCAACGTGGTACAGGGGGCGGTTTTGGCCGGAGCCGAGGCCATCATCGCCGTAGACATCTACGGAAACAAGTTGGAGCACGCACTCCAATTTGGAGCGACCCACTTTGTTAACGCCGCTACTGAGGACGTCATTGACAAAGTGCGCGACATCACTAGGGGTGAGATGGCTGATTATGCCTTCGAGGTCATTGGCTCTACCGACGCTATCAACCAAGCCCTACTCACCACTAAACGCGGAGGTACTACCGTCGCTGTTGGCGTAGCCCCGGTGGGTTCGGAACTCAAGATTGATCCGGATTTTCTACACCTGGACAGGATTCTCATGGGCTGCACCTACGGCTCGGTTTACCCTAGGGCCGACATGCCCATGCTGATCGACCTCTACATGGCTCGCCGCCTAAAACTAGACGAACTCATCAGCGCCACGATAAAGATAGACCAGATCAACGAAGCCTTCGAAGCCTTGGACCAGGGCGAGGTTGCCAGGACGATTATCCGATACTAATGGTAATGATTCTTTTCTCGGATAAGTATCTTAATAATAGGCCAGTTATTCTGAGGAACTCCTTAGGCTGAGGGATAATTAGGCAAACCCAGATTTGCCGAATCCTTTTCTTCCTTTAAGAAACTATCAGAGCAGCAATGGGGCAACCTGCTGTCCTCTCGCATACAACAATCCCGTTC
>CAJWGH010000247.1 GCA_913031095.1 uncultured Chloroflexota bacterium
AGGTGATGAGAGCGGTCTTGGCACCTTTTTGTTCAATGATGGCGTTAGTGGCTACCGTGAAACCGTGGCTGACTTCGGTAATCATCTCGGCAGTGATTCCCAGTTCTTCGACGCCGTTCTTGATGCCGTTCAGGACCGCTCGGCTGTAGTCGTGGGGGGTGCTAGCCACTTTGCGGGCCAGCACCTTGCCGTCGTCTCCCAGGAAAACGATGTCGGTGAACGTGCCGCCGATATCAACGCCAACGCGGAATTTCTGCACTCGCTTACTCTCAAACTAGAAGATATTCGGAATGATACTTTGGTCGGAATATGGTGGCAAGAGTAGCGGAATACCAGAATATGCAGAGGGTGGCTTTTGCATACGGTCATACCAGGCTGGCGGTATTTGTTTTATAAACAATGAGGAGTGTATAGATCCTGAATCATTCTTGTTCTCTGGATGCCCTGCGAGGTCTATGAACCGGGGTAACGATACTTCTATAACGAAAGCGTAGTAATAGCCGTATGATCCCAGCCATTTTAACGATTAGATCTGGCCTGGGACGAATAACCATCGATCGCTTCTTGCAGGTGGACGGCAGTGTTTATCATTGCCAGGTGGGAGAATGCTTGAGGGAAGTTGCCGAGCATTTCTCCGGTTTCGGTGTCGAACTCCTCACTGAGGAGACCGAGGTCATTGGCGCAGGTCATGGCCGAGTCGAACAGTTTGCGGGCGGCATCTACTTCACCAAGCTGGATCAGGTTATCTGCGAGCCAGAAAGTGCAGATGATGAAGGACCCTTCTGTTCCGTCCAGGCCGTCGTCAAAGTCCTTATAGCGGTAGACGAAGCCCTCAGGGTTGGTCAGTTCCGCTTGGATTGCTCTAATTGTAGACTCCATCTTCTCGTCGGTGGCAGGCAGAAAACCGACCAATGGCATCATTAGACTGGATGCGTCCAGATTTCTGCTGCCATAGGACTGGACGAATGCCCCCTTTTCTTGGGAATATCCTTTGTCCAAGATCTCTGCCTGGATTTTTTTTCGGACCTCCTTCCATCGTTCGATATCGCCCGGCAGGTCCAGGTCAGTTGCTGCCCGGATGGCTCGATCCAAGGCAACCCAGCACATGACTTTTGAGAAAACAAAATGCTCCCGGCCGCCCCTGCTCTCCCAGATGCCTTCGTCCGGCTCGTTCCAATGGTCGATGACGAAGTTCACGACTTTCCGCAGATATTCCCAATATCCGGAGTCGACCGCCCCTCCGAACTTCCGGAAGATATGAGCGGAGTCCATGATCTCGCCGTATATGTCCAGCTGAAACTGGGAATAAGCCCGGTTACCGATGCGCACCGGGCGGGAAAGCCGGTAGCCGTCCAATTCCGGAATCTCAAGCTCTTTTAGGTTCCGTTCGCCACCGAGGCCATACATCACTTGTAAGTCTGCGGCCTTGCCAGACGTGTTCCGTTCCAGCCAGTTTTTGAAATCCCGGCCCTCTTCTGTGTAACCAATGATAGACAGCGCATAGATGGCAAATGTGGCGTCCCTGATCCATGTGTAGCGGTAATCCCAGTTACGCTTGCCACCGATAGCCTCTGGCAGGGACGTTGTTGGTGCAGCCACCAGTCCTCCTGAAGGTGCATAGGTCAGGGCCTTCAGAGTGAGTGCGCTCCGGAGTACAGCTTCATAGTGTTCGCCTCGGAAGGTACACAAAGCTGCCCAGGCCTCCCAGAACGCTGAGGTGTCCGCCAGTCCCTTTTCCAATTCAGTAGAGTGTAAGGGTTCAGGGCTATGTGAGCACGACATTTGATTTGAGACGGTCGCGTATAACTTCTCACCTTCTAAGATTTCACCATCGGCCTGAAAGCCGTCGTTGACCATGGATAGTCCAGCTGAGCAATAGACAGAAACCGCATCGGAGCCGCCATGGGCTATTCCGGTGTTCGGGTTGCTCAGTGATGAATGAGGTACGATCTTTCCGTAATCGAACCTTGGACGGCATTCCATCTCGAAACCCAATTGGCCTCGAGTGCATTGAAGGATGCGGACAACCCCTTGGAAGCCCGTGTTTTCCATGGGGTTCCAGGGTGGGGATGAATAGCGGTGAACCGGCATAAAATCCAACAGAAAACCCGAACCGGTTCCAGTCGTAAAGCTAGTCTCCAGGATGTTGGTGTTTGGTAAATAACGACGGCTTGACCTGACGACGTCGGTAGGCCAGAGTTTGAAGAAGCCGCCTTTAGTGGAGTCGAGTATCCGGCTGAAAAATGCCGCTGAATCGAATCTGGGAATGCAACACCAGTCAATGGAGCCGCCGCGCCCAACCAGGGCCGAACCGTGCATGTCTCCGATAAGGCCGTAGTCGTGTATCGGTTTATATGTCAACGATGATTACTTATCGAATCTTCAACTTGGTGCATTAGCCTGCTGCCAACGCCTTCCATATTTACCGATGATTCTAGCTGCTTATTCGGTGCTTTTGCATCGAATGTCATCGTCTGGTGGTGACCATGGATATTATCCGGACTTACGCACGGCATGCCCGCCGAATTGGTTCCTCAAAGCCGCCAACAGGCGGCCACCAAAGGGTTGATTTTGCCGCGAGCGGAACCTAGCTTGAAGCGACATAGTGATAACAGGTATCGGGACTGCCAAGTCTACCGATTCCTGAACGGCCCAACGGCCTTCCCCTGAGTCGTCCACATATGATTCCAGAGACTCCAACTCGGGTTCTTCTTTCAGAGCGTCAGCAGCCAGGTCGAGCAGCCAAGAGCGGACCACGCTACCGTGACGCCACGTTTGGGCGATGGCCGGTAAGTCGAAGTTGAAATCCTCCTTGGCGGCCAGTA
>CAJWGH010000248.1 GCA_913031095.1 uncultured Chloroflexota bacterium
TAGGTCCTGTTACCGGTTTTCGGGGGAGAGGTGACCGGTAGAGTTATACCCGGTAAGACGCCGACCTCGATCGTCGCTGTCGAAAGTACAAATCGAAGCCAGGTTCAGCGACATCCGGTGGAAGAACTCCAGAGGCTGCCCCAGCAGTTCTCCAACGATAGACCTGATTGCGAAGTTATGAGAAATAACCACTACTGAATCTTCCGAGGAGTGCTTCCGCTCGATGTCCAAGATTACCCGCCAAGCACGTTCACGAAGCTGAACCAAAGATTCGCCATTGGGCATGGACATCTTTTCGGGGTTGGACCGCCACTGGGCAAACACCAGAGGCCATCCTTCGCGCATCTCCTGCCCCGTTACGCCTTCGAGATCGCCAAGGCTGAGTTCCTTAAGTCCTGGCTCCTTAGACACGGACATGGGGGTGATTTTAACGATCTCCTCAGCCACCTGCACAGTTCGGAGCAGCGGGCTGGAATAGATGGCGCAATGGCCCCATTCCGCCGTGGCTTGGGCCGTCTCTTTGGCTTGCGACGCGCCCCGCTCGTTCAGACTAATGTCCTCGTGTCCTTGGAACCTGCCCAGCTTATTCCACTCGGTCTCGCCATGGCGAACCAGAAAGAACTTCACCGGCCGGCCTCGTTTCTGTTCGTCATGGTCAATGAATGCAAGCGTCTAAGCTCCACTTCTTCAATCCTAACCCGTTCCATCACCTTTATGGTGAAGCGCAGGTCGCCATACTCCATCACGTCGCCTACCTCCGGAATCCGGCCCAACCGATCCAAAATAAACCCGGCCAAGGTCTGGTAATCTCCCTCAGGAATCTCCAGACCCAACTCTTCGTTAACGTCTGAGATGGCCAATCCAGCGTCCATTCGGAAGGAATCGAGCCCCAGGGCTGTAACTGCCTCTTCCGGAGCCAAGCCCTCTTCTCCCATCTGACCCACAATCACTGCCATCATCTGTTTCAGCGTGGCAAGTCCCGCAATGCCGCCAAATTCGTCAACTGTGAGAACCACGCTGTGCCCACCTTTTTGCATCACAGCGAAGGTCTCGCTCACGCTCTTGGTTTCAGGCACGAAAAGCGCGGGCCGTAGTTGATCGGTAACTATGCCGCCACTTTCAGGGTGGATTTCAAAATTTGCCAGGACGTCTTTAACCGACAGTACGCCAAGCACGTTCTCAATTGTCCCATCATAAACAGGGAACCTAGTGTGGGAGTGCTCTGAGTAGACTTCCAGGAATTCTTTCAGGGTATCGCCTTGCTCGGTCCACACTATCTCAGGACGAGGGGTCATAATCTCACGCATCTGGCGGTCACCAAATCGGAAGACTTTCTCTAGCAAAGCTGCTTCTCCCGCTTCCACGGTGCCTGTCTGGGCGCCCGCGGCAATCATGGTACGTATCTCCTCCTCACCCATTTGAGGCGTCACAGAAGATATTCCCAAGAGCCGGTTAGTCATTGTGGTGAAAAGCTGGAGCAGGGTGACCAGAGGAGATAGGGCCAATTCCACCAGCCGAATCGGCCGGGAAACGGCCAAAGCAACACGTTCGGACCGCCGCCAGGCAACGTTCTTGGGCAAGGTCTCTCCGAACAGCAGCAGGAATGCGGTCACGCCGCCAGTCGCCGCCAACACAGAGAGCGATTTATTGGTGATCAAGTTCAAGGCCAGAACCGTGGCTAGGGCTGCGGCTGCAGTGTTCACCAAGTTGTTGCCGAGAAGAACGGTCGCCAAGAATCGCTCAGGGCGCTGGATGATGTGGGAGACCCGCTCTGCGCCGGGCCGTCCGCTGCGGACTAAGTGCATCAGACGAGCCCTGGGAAGGGCGATGAACGCCGTCTCAGACGCGGAGAAAAACCCTGATAGACCTAAACATACTGCTAATAACGCTAATCGCCATGAATCACCGGCATCCATCAGCGGAAGCCACCTCCAACGGCCACGAAAAGTTGCCCCTTGGCAATATCGGGCCTGTTCAGGATGATAGCATCGGGCATAAATTAGTGTAAAGTTGGGCCTAGAAAGCCTCTAGGGGCATGACATGCACTCAAAATCGCTCTCGGAAATGCGCGTGAAAACAAGTTATGGCAATAAAGATACTGGGTATAGAAACTTCCTGTGATGAGACGGCCGCAGGGGTGGTTGAAGGCGGCCGAAAGCTGCTCTCCAACGTCATATCGTCTCAGGCTGACCTGCACTCACCTCACGGCGGCGTGGTGCCAGAAGTTGCATCGCGGCAACATGTCCGGGACTTGGTGCCAGTGCTGGAGCAAGCGGTCTCGGATTCGAGCTTGGTCCTAGAAGACATAGACGCCATTGCCGTCACATATGGTCCAGGGCTGGCCGGGTCATTGATTACCGGAGTGAACTCTGCTAAAGCCATCGCCTATTCGTTGGGAATACCGCTTATCGGCGTGAACCATCTGGAAGGGCATATCTACGCGTCGTGGCTGGCCAAAGCTAACTTGGAAGAAGACCCTGGTTTTCCGCTGGCCTGCCTGGTCGCTTCGGGAGGCCATACTGATCTTTTATTGATGGAAGGGCACGGCAAATACAAGTTAGTGGGCCGCACTCGGGACGACGCCGCGGGAGAGGCTTTTGACAAGGCCGCCCGTATCCTCGGCCTAGGATTCCCTGGCGGGCCCGAGATTCAACGGGTGTCCGACGGAGCCACAGGCGACGAACAGCTGCCCCGGGCCTGGATGAAGGATACATTGGACTTCAGCTTTAGCGGGATAAAAACCGCCCTCCTTCACATAGCCCAAGAGCGGGGAATCTATCCATCGCCAGAAGATAGAACCGACCA
>CAJWGH010000249.1 GCA_913031095.1 uncultured Chloroflexota bacterium
CCGTACTCCAAGTCCTCGATTAGGACCGAAGCACGACCCTCGTCGTTCCGGTATTCCAGCACTCGGTCTAGGCCGGTTATGCCCAACTCTGAGCTACCCTCTTCCACCTTCTGGCTGACGTCGGCCGAGCGCTGGAACAGGATTTCAACTCCGGGGATGCTTGGTACAGTTCCCGTATAGCGGCGGGCATTGGGCCGTAACACGGTCAGACCGCAGGCCTGCATGAAATTCATAGTTGAGTCATACAACTCTCCGTCGCTGGGCAGGGCCATGCGCAAGAGCGCTTTTCCGTTCCGCTTATTCTGTTCTTGTGCAGACATCGTTTAGCTCGCCCCGATGGCGATGAGCGCGTCCAAGTTATAGGCAAAGCCTAAGGCTGGGACGGCGTCTGCGGCGCCAAGAGCTCTGGAGAGTGTGTCGTAGCGGCCACCACCGCCTAGTGTGCCCGGCCAACCGGAATGGCTGACTTCAAATATCACACCATTGTAGTAGGCCAAGCCTCTTACGAGGCCGAAGTCCAATGAGATTTGGCCTTTGGCTCCAGTTTCGAAGGACATCTCGTTGATAACCTGCGAGAGACGGTCTGCGGCGTCCTGGTTAGCTCCTGCTGAAGCCAGAGTTCCCTTGACGGCCTCCAAGGCTGGTCCTGGTTCACCTTTTATGACTGCCAGGTCGCTAGCCAATTCCAGTCCTTGGCGTAGTTGATCCTCGTTGTCGGTGCCCTTAATCTTATGGAGAAGACGTTCTACTACCTCTTCAGGCGTTCGTTGGCCAAGTTGGTCGGCCGAGTTCCATTGCAGCAACCCCAGTAACACTGACCTTGCCTGGTCATCGTCTAAGCCTTTAACTGCCTGGCGCAGAGCGTCCTCTTCAGGATACCCGGGAGCGTTGTGCCCGCCCACGAGATGCAAGTGCCGCCCTTCTTCAAGAAATTGAGGGATTACAGACCGGCCGTTGCTCAGTAAGGGCATGCTCTGGGTTATGAACGAGCGCGCTCGCTCGGAGAGTCCAACCGGATCTAGTAGACTATCTAAGACGTCCAAATCAGCCAGTTTCAAACTCCAGCCGTCAAGCCCCAATTCAGAGGGAACGGAAACAGCGAGATTGAGCAGCTCCACATCTGCCGAAATCTCAGAGGAACCGAGAAGTTCTCCTCCCACTTGCGTGAATTGGCTGCTAACATTGGGATGAGAGGTATCGAATCGGAACACCGGGCCACAATATTGCCACCGGGCAGGCAGTTGGATGTTGGCAATATTCTCTAAGTAATGCCTCATGATCGGCGAGGTAATCTCCGGGCGCAGGCTGACCGAGTTGCTGCCAGCGTCTGTGAAACTGTACAGCTGGGAAGCTAACTCGCCGCCCGACTTTCTCATGAACAACTCGGTAGATTCCAGCACTGGTGTCTCTAGATATCGGTAGCCGTATCTGAACAGCAGTTCGCACAGTCTTTGTTGGAGCCCTAGCTTTTGACGCCAGGCGTCCTCAGACAGGTCATTCATGCCCTGCAGACGCGAGACTGTGCCGGTCGATTGTGTTTGCTGACGATACATGATGATAGGACAGAATACGGTAAAGAAAAATGGGGACGCCTCTATAGGTCTGAGACGCCCACGAACTCAGGTATTGTACATCAGCGTTAGATGTACTTCCAAGAATTAAGGCGTCCTGAGCGTAACGGTTCGGCACCCTTCTGCGGCAAGACAACGAGTAATAAGAAGCCCTATGGGTGGGCGTTAAGCCCGCCGTCTATATATACCGGCTGTCCGGTGGAGTAATCGCAGAATTCTGAGCATAAATAGACAAGAAGAGGACCGATGTCACCGGGGGTGCCCTTGCGCCGCAGGGGTGTGTAGCGGACCAATAACTCTTCTTGCTGTTGCTCTGGGGACTGGCCTTCTGTGTCGATCAGCCCGGTTCCGATGGCGTTGATACGGATGTTGAACCGGCTCCATTCCACCGCTAGAGAACGGGTGAGTGCCAGCACCGCGGCCTGACTAGCGGCGAAGGCGGAGCCGTTGATCATGCCTCGTTCGGCTAATTCTGAGATCATATTCACGACCCGGCCGTACTTGGCTTTGGCCATGCGGGGCAGCACCTGCTGGGAGAGTAGGAATGGGGCTTTGGTGTTGCGGGTCTGTAATTCGTCCCATTCGTCTGAGGAGATCTCCTCTAATGGACTGGCATACATACTGCGAGGGTCGTTAACCAAGATGTCCACCTTGTCGTGGGAGCGGTCAAATTGGTCCATAACCGATTTGGCACTGCTCGGAACGTTGGCGTCCATGACTGCGCCGATTGAACCGGAGGGTAGTGCAGTCAGGAGAGCGTTAAGGAGAGGCTGAGTCCGGGCTACGGCGAAAATGTTGGCGCCGGCCTCGGCCAAAGCCTGCCCGAGAAAAGGCGCTTCGGTTCCTCCTGAAGTAGATAGGATGGCCGTTTTGCCAGTTAGGTCATACTCGGGTAGGACCGGCATGCATTTTCTCCTGGTATCAGGGTCGGAATTGAATTGGGATCCTCAAAGGTCTGATGGTTACTAGGCAGGCGTCGGGGAATGAATCGAAGCTGTCTTTGACGTTGTCGGCCGCTTCACCTTGAAAACCCTGGGTCGCAGGCAGCGTAAACACTTCGACTTCTTGATTTTCTCATCTTCAAGTCTTGTTAAGCTTCTAGCGGAATGAGCGGAGCATGACCAGTAGGGTAGATTCCTGCGGCCAATCCCCCACCGTCGGCGATGAACATCTCACCGGTCATGTAGTCTGAAGCTGCCGAAGCAAGAAAAACGGCCAAGGGACCGA
>CAJWGH010000250.1 GCA_913031095.1 uncultured Chloroflexota bacterium
CCAACACCGATGCTGCCTGCGTCACCACGCCGTCAGGATCACTGGCATTATTGGCAACTATCCTCTGCTGAAAATCCATGATGACAACTGCCGTTCTGTCGCGGTCGATCTGTAGTGTTTGAGTCATAGCGAGAAGTTCTCCTTGAATGAGATTTCCGAACCCCCCGAGGTTCTGCGAGCAAATCATGCGCAGAGTGGGGACAGACGCGGGCTATTATAGGGGCAACGAGTTGAACAGGGGTACCCTACTGTCATATCACCCTGATATTAACCCTGAAGAAGAGAGACCTGGCAGTTCAGGCCCTAAGGAAAATTCTACCCGTCTCTGTTTACCCAGGCCGTTATCAGGTGGTGGGCTATCGCTATGGGCTGCGGAACGTTTAGGTTCTCGTTCTTGCCTTGAAGCGCCGCTAACACTTCGTCGCGGGAGAACCACCTTACATCGTTCATCTCTTCTTCATCGAAGTTGATCTCGGTACTGGCTGCGTCGGCATGGCAGCCGATCATCAACGACGACGGAAACGGCCAAGGCTGTGACGAGTGATAGCGAACCTGACCGACCTGTATACCGGCCTCTTCCATAACTTCCCGCGCCACAGCCTCTTCTATGGACTCACCTTGGTCTACGAAGCCGGCTAAAGCCGAGTAGGTATTGGTACGGTTCAAGCGGCCTCGGCGCGATTGGCCCAGCAGACACCGGTCGCCGTCGGAAACCACAACAATGATCACCGGATCGGTCCGCGGGTAATGTTCTTTCTGGCACTTGGAGCATTGGCGCACCTGACCACCGCGTTTCATTACGGTTTCTGCCCCGCAGGTGGCGCAGAAGCCATGAGTGTTATGCCAACTGGTGTTGGCCCTCGCATGGGCAACGATCCCAGAATCCGCCGGGCTGAGAATCTCTGTCACAGACCTGGCATCAACGAATCTGAACCCGTTACCTTCGCTCAACTCTCCCACGGCTTTTTCCTGGGCTGAGATGTCGATCGCGAAATGGGCCGTTCCATCTAACAATCCAAGAAACATAGGGGTTGAATCTACCTCCAAACGCGCTAAATCATTCGTCCCCAACCAACCCAAGCCACCTTGGCCGCTGTCTGTGACCAATATATTAAGGTCTCGCAGGGGAAGGAACTTGCTGGTGGAGTCCTTGGCTTTGTCGGACAACCATTCGTCGTCCCGACGCTCCGCTTCGCCGCGGTCGACCGGATTGCCTGAGTAAACATGGAGGAAATTCAACTGTCTGTCCCTTAGAAAGTATCAGCGCCCATTGGTTAATCTGAAGTCCAATGCTCGTCTATATTTTCACCCGAGCGAATCAATAAGTCCACAGACATCGAATCGAATAAAATCCATAAGGGATTCCGCGAGCTGCGGCGCGTCCAAATTACCCTTGCTAAGCTGATCGCCGCTGACTCTATTGGACAGACCAACTTCTGCTCGTACTTGAATCTTGCCCTCTTTGAGGTTCCTAGCTATCATGCGGAACAGTAGATGATCTGTAGCTAAAACTATGGAGGGAACTATGGCACGGACACCCACAGTTACTAGAGAGATGGTACCCGAGAAATATCGGGATGCCTTCGACCACGAGGTGGCAATCAGTCGGAACGCCATGGAGAACGGACCGGGCTCGGTAATGATCAACAGCCCAGAGATGAGAAAGCGGGCCAACCACTTGGTCTTCTACTTCAGGGAGGAATCGGAACTCCCCCTTAACATCCAAGAACTACTTATGATCATGACCGCACGAGCAAAAGACTGCCAATACATCTGGTTCGCCCATGCCGCCGGGGCCCGAAAGCAGGGAATCAGCGACGCCTTCGTGGACGCTCTCAGGGACAGGAAGCCGCTGCCAAAGCTGCAGGATGCGGAACAGATCGTGGTTGACTACGCCACAGAACTCTTCGGGACCAACCGGGTCAGCGAAGGGACATTCAAAGCAGCGTTGGACCACTTCGGCCCTCAACTGCTCACAGAACTAACTACTATGATGGGCTATTATTCGATGCTGGCCTTGAACGTAAACGCCTTTGACGTTGACGTTCCCACAGGAGGAGAGGCACCGTTGGTGGTCTAGAGGCCCAAAAGAAATAGAACAGCAATCAGGCACCTCACCTGATCAGCGGATTCCTGCAAAATCTGGGATGATGAACAAGCCCCGCTCTAAAATCGAGCGGGGCTTGTTTTTGTATATCCTCTCAATTCCTAAAGATTCAAGGAGTGCTCTTCGTAGTCCTTGACCTTGTCGTAAACCTGCAATCGGTGACGGGCAGTCTCCAAGACGAAGATACTGTCATTGGCGTCCACGTTCACCGCCACAGGCCTCCGAAAGCGCCATTCAGGTTCCATGTTGGCCCTTCTGCGCGCCTTAACGATATCGGGGTTTGCGTCGATGTACGTCTGAGTCCAAGGTGAAGGTTGTTGGGCATCACCTACTAGAGTCGTGACGAATCGGCCGTCGGAGGCGTATATCTGCACCCGGTGATTACCCCAGTCGGTGACGTAAACGTCGCCGTCGGAATCCACCGCCACACCGGTGGGGCCATGCAAATCACCTACACCCTTGTCGGTCCCCCGGAACATAACCTGAAACCGTCCTTCGCTGTCGAACTTCTGGACGCGGTTGTTCTTCCAGTCGGCCACATAAACGTTCCTGGAGTTGTCCAGACAGATGCCCCAGGGGAGGTTGAACTCGCCGTCACTTTGACCTTCATGCCCAAAACTGCCAAGGAATGAGCCTTCTTTGGTGAATTTCTGGATGCGATTGTTGGCGCTGTCCACCACGAAGACATTG
>CAJWGH010000251.1 GCA_913031095.1 uncultured Chloroflexota bacterium
CAACAGACGCTGGATGTTCACGGCCAGGTGGTAAACGGGACTGAAGGGGCGGTTGTCCCGGATGGCCTCAGTGTCTTGATGCTTATCACGGGTGCTGACGGTAGGTTGTCAGGTACCGGACAGACGTCCTCCGACGCTCAGGGCCAGTTCGTATTTGAAGATGTGCAAGTCCGCGAGGGCGACTCCTACACAGTAAGTGCGGACTACTTGGGAGTATTTTATGGGGTGGTGCTGGATGCGGCAGGTCTGGTCGATGATCTGACCTTGACCATTTTCGAGACCACCGCTGACGCTTCAGTCATCGAAGTGAAGCGTCATGTGATGGTCATCGCTGCGGTGGACGAAGGAGCTCAATCCCTCAGCGCCATCGAGTTCGTCCAGATCGATAATCCTTCGGACCGCACTCTGGTCCCGGACCTGACAAATGTGGAGCAGATCAGTTTCCTCCGCTTTTCATTGCCTCCCAGCCCGACAGAGCTAAACGTTAACTCGGACCTACCGGCGGGGGATATTGTTTCAATCGGTACAGGGTTCGCCTTTGCGTCTCCGGTGGCGCCTGGTCCCCACAGTATTGATTTTTCGTATACGTTTCCCTTCGACGACGAAACACTCCCATTCCGTCAGAGTTTGGTGCAAGGCACGGATATATTTCAAGTTTGGATCCCAGAGGTGATCTCTGGGGTGGAAGTTAACGGACTAAGCAGTATCGACTCTATAAACGTCCGAGGGACTGCTTACCGGGCTTACGAGCACAATGACATCCCCCGGGGTCAGGGTGTAGAGCTGGAGTTCATTGGCTTGCCGATGCCCGGAGTTTGGGCACAGTTCGTGGACTCTGTCACGGGAGGTAAATTTTGGCAGGTTACCATTCCCTGCGCCTTGGGAGCAACGTTGGCCGCAATGCTCATGTACGGTTTGATATGGGGTTATCGGCCTGCGTTTGCGGATGGCTCGTCTGGAGAGGCTGAGCCTGTAAATCCAAGGGAGAGAGCGGCTGTGGTTCAGGCAGTTGCAGCTTTAGACCATCGATACCAGAAAGGCGAATTGTCTGATGTTTATTACCGGGCCCAAAGGATGGAACTGGTCTCTCAAGTGCTAGGCCAAGGCGCCTATGGGGATTCCACCAGATCGGACCAAGAATGAGCAAGCGTGTTTGGGTAGTTTTGGGTGGCGGAGTTCCCATAGCCGCGCTCATCGCTATATTGGCTTGGGCGTCCATCAGCACTGGTGGTAATCCCGGAGGCTTGGCGGTTAATTCCGACTTGATCGAGTTTGAAGTTGACACCGGATCGGCTAGGGATTTTGAATTGGATTTGGTCGGTGGTGGAGTTCTGAAGCTCTCCGAACTGCGCGGCAAGATTGTGATGGTGGATTTCTGGGCCTCGTGGTGCGCACCGTGTCGTGCGGAGGCTCCAGCGTTGGGCATAGTCTATGAGGAGTTCCGAGGACACCCGGTTGAGTTTATAGGGGTAAATACATGGGATAATTCCGGTGATGCGGAGGTCTTTCTTCAGCAGGAAGGGCAGGCCTACCCCAATGGGTTCGACGCAAACGGGACCGTAGCCATAGACTACGGCGTACGGGGAATTCCAGAGAAGTATTTCATCGACCAGGACGGGTTTCTGATAAAGAAGCTGTCTGGGCCTTTGACCGAGACTACCCTTCGGAACACGATCAATGAACTGATGGCACGCTAGATGCCAACCAGCTTGAGATACTAACAACGGATTGCTGGACCTATAACGCCAAACAGGGATAAAGGTGGGCTATGAGCGCACCACAATTGGCAGTTGCCATGGACTGGGGCGGTACTTGGATCAGGACGGCCCTCATCAACAAAAAGGGCAGGATCCTTTGGCAGGACAGGAAGCCCAACCCCCCAAACGGAACCAAAGAGGAGTACCTTGGTAACGCTCAGGACCTCCTGACTGAGGCTATCCGGCGAGCCGGGGGCCCCGTGGCGGGTATTGGAGCCGCGGTGGCTGGACCGGTGGAACCCACTACTGGCACGTTCTTTCAACCACCGAACCTGATGGTGCTTGACGGAGTGTCTTTCAAAGACCTGTGGGAAAATGCTTTTAACGTGCCGGTCTGGGTGGGTAACGACGGGAATCTGGCTGCCCTGGGTGAACATTACTTCGGCGCGGGCAAAGAGTCGACGGATAATGGCCGCCCGATCAAGACCCTGTTCTACGTCACTGTGAGCACAGGGGTTGGTGGTGGGCTGGTAGACAAGGGCTCGGTATTTCTGGGTGCCAACGGGCTCACCGCAGAGATCGGGCATACTTTAGTTGATACGACCGACGCCGCATTAGAGTGCCAGTGCAGGTCTAAAGGGTGTCTTGAGTCGATGGCGTCGGGTTCGGCCATCGAGCGAATAGCCAAGCAGAAGGTGGCTTCAGGCTCGTTCGCTGATTCGGCTCTGGCGACCCTTGCATCACATCTTATAGACTCAGAAGCTGTTTTCGATGCTGCAGTTAAGAACGACCCGTTGGCCGTATCGATCGTGGATGGCGCCGTTTCAGCGCTGGTAGTGGGTCTGACCAACGTTGTCCACTTGTTCAACCCAGACATGATAGTGCTGGGTGGCGGTGTGACCCAAGGTCTGGTTAAGCTGGATTTGCTCCTGCGCATCCGCCAGGAGGTGACGGGCCGGGTTATGAGCGAACTCCATAAAGATTTCCAACTGACTTCAGCCCGGCTGGGCGACTCTGTTGGCTTGGTTGGAGCCGCTGCGTTGGTCTGGGACCAGCTGGGTAGTTAGCCTATTAAGGCTAACTAAGTGTTGC
>CAJWGH010000252.1 GCA_913031095.1 uncultured Chloroflexota bacterium
CGCCGCTGCAGCCATGGCGGGGCTGACCAGATGGGTGCGGCCGCCCTTGCCCTGTCTGCCTTCAAAGTTGCGATTGGAGGTTGAGGCGCAGCGTTCGCCCGGCTTCAATATATCTGGGTTCATACCCAGACACATGGAGCAACCAGCAACCCTCCAATCAACTCCTGCTTCTACGAGTATCTTGTCTAGGCCCTCATCTTCGGCTTCTTTCTTAATCTTGGCCGAACCTGGCACCATCATGGCATAGACATCGTCGTGGACCTTCTTGCCCTTCACCACATCTGCGGCGGCGCGAATGTCCTCCAGCCGCGAGTTGGTACATGCGCCGATGAAAACCCGGTCCAGTTTGATATCTTGAATCGCCATGCCAGCTTTCAGGTCCATGTACTCGAGGGCTCGGGTCAGGGCATCACGGGCGTTGTCGTCCTCTGCATCAGCCGGATCAGGAATCTTCCCAGATATCGGCGCCACCATCCCCGGAGTTGTACCCCAGGTTACATGGGGTTCAATCTCGGACGCCTCAAACTCCACCACTTTGTCATACTTCGCGCCGGAATCAGTAGCCAGGGCCTTCCAACGTTCCACCGCAGTGTCAAAGTCGGCACCTTGAGGTGCGAATTGTCGGCCACGCAAGTAATCAAAAGTCGTCTGGTCGGGGGCAATCATACCAGCCCTGGCGCCAGCCTCGATACTCATGTTGCAGACGGTCATGCGACCGTCCATGGACAGATTGCGGATAGCTTCGCCGGTATACTCGATGACATGGCCTACGCCACCGTAAACGCCGATCTTGCCGATGATTGCCAGGATGATGTCCTTGGCGGTAACGCCACGGGGCAACTCGCCATTGACCCGCACCTCCATAGTGTCCGGCTTGAAGGAGCGGAGGGTCTGAGTTGCCAGAACGTGCTCAACCTCTGAGGTGCCGATACCGATGGCGAAGGCCCCTAGAGCACCGTGGGTTGAGGTGTGGCTATCGCCGCAGACCACCGTCTTGCCTGGCTGGGTGTAGCCGAGGTCAGGCCCAATCACATGGACGATCCCCTGCAATGGACTGAAACGGTCGTAGAGAGTGACTCCGAACTCCGCGCAGTTGCGGTCCAAAGCGTCCAACTGTTTCTTGGATATCTCATCGGTCACAGGAAGTGAGAGGTCCCAGGTGGGGGTGTTGTGGTCGGCAGTGGCGACGGTCAAATCAAGGCGTCGCACCTTCCGACCAGCGTCCCGGAGGCCGTCGAAGGCCTGCGGGGAGGTCACTTCATGGACCAGGTGCAAATCTATATAAATAATGGGCGACTCGCCTGGCTGTTCTGCCACTACGTGGTCTTCCCAGATTTTTTCGAACATCGTCTTGGGAGGCATTTAGGTCTTCCTTAAGCAAAATCAGATTCGATTGCCCGGCCTTAGTTATTTAGAGGACACCACCAAGAAACCCATCCCACGCCTAAACCAGACGCCGGAAACCGGCGCCTATTATAGCATCAAGCGGGATGGTAGCCATGGATAGGCCCTAGGACGCCGCTGGTAGAGCCGCCAACCGGTTAATGGTACACTGGCGCTACGCCTAAACCGGCGGGCCCAGAGCCCGTCTGACCGCCATCGGATTCGCCGCTAGACGGCCCATCAGCGTCTACCCTACATTGCACTTCATCCAGCCAAAACCCTGGGAGGAATATAGTAATGCCCGCAACCGACGCGGTAGTCCTACCCGAAACGGCCCGCCCCAGCAAATACCGCATTAAACTCCATCCCGATCTTACTGATTTCACCTTCGACGGCGAGCAAAGTGTTGACATCCAAGTCTTGGAAGCCACCTCTTCTATAGTGCTCAACGCTATGGATCTCAAGATCGAGAAAGCGACTCTTCACGCCATGGGAACCACGCTGACGACCCATGCGGTGAATTTCGACAAAGATGCCGAGACGGCGACATTGGAATTTGGAGAAACGATTCACGCCGGCGACGCACGGTTGGAGATGGCCTTCTCTGGCGAACTGAACGACAAGCTGATAGGTTTTTACCGCTCCGAGTACACATCCCAGGACGGCGAGACCCGGTACCTGGCAACCACCCAGTTCGAACCCACCGATGCCCGCCGAGCTTTCCCATGTTGGGACGAACCTGCGAAAAAGGCGACCTTCGAAGTGACACTGGTCTTCGACGATGAATACCAGGCCGTATCCAACACGCCGGCTGTGGAAGAGATTGTCCCCGGTCCCGGGCTCAAGTCGGTGCGGTTCGCCGAGACTCCCATCATGTCCACCTATCTGCTGGCGTTTGTTGTCGGCAACCTGTCGTCTGTGCAGGAGAGGACGGCAGCCGGCACCATAGTAGGCGTTTGGACGACCCCCGGAAAGGAGAATCAGGCCAGTTTCGCGCTAGACACATCGGTAAAATTACTGGGGTATTTCAATGAATATTTCGGCATCCCTTACCCTCTAGCAAAACTGGACCACATCGCCATACCCGACTTCGCCGCGGGTGCCATGGAGAACTGGGGCGCAGTCACCTACCGGGAGACAGCTTTGCTGGTCGACCCAGACAATTCTTCAGCCGGCACTCGGCAGAGGGTGGCTGAAGTCATCGCCCATGAGATGGCCCACATGTGGTTCGGAGACTTGGTGACCATGGAATGGTGGGACGACCTGTGGCTGAACGAGAGCTTCGCTTCCTGGATGGGCAACAAGGCCGTTGACTGGCTTTTCCCTGAATGGGAGATGTGGACCCAATTCGTGAATATGGACACCAACCGTGCGCTAAGC
>CAJWGH010000253.1 GCA_913031095.1 uncultured Chloroflexota bacterium
GGCTGCCAGGAGTAGGACAACGGCCCGTTTCGTAGAAGAACTCCGTCAAGTAAAATTCTCCAGAGCCAAGGAATCGTGCCAAATGGCATACGACGAGGACCTGCCGGGGAGGGCCCCACAATCTTCCAGACTGAACCCACCTATTCGAAATAGAAGATGCTTGGCGGAGTCTGTTTCATGGTTGGCCTGAAGACGGACGTGGGCGTGATCGGCGCCAACCTGATGGTACGTCGCGGACGCGGGAACGTTGACGCCACTCCGGCCCTCCCCCAAGTCTCACCGATGAATTTTAGCGGCAGTCCCATAGAGGGCTTCGTCTATATTGCGTCAATTGTTCTAGAAACAGAAACTGCATTGGCCAACTGGGAGGTACACTGCACAGCGTTTGCCCGCTCTCTAGCAGCCAAGTAATCTTCCGTGGACCCGACGCCGTTCGCCTATAACCCGGTGCTATACTAGCCCCAGTCCGGCAGTTGCCCTACTTTTAATCCGCTCTATACCGGGAGGTAGCTATGGATTTCGGCGCGATGATGTTCTCAACGGACTACTCGATCCGGCCTGACGACCTGGCCAAGATGTTGGAGGACCGAGGGTTTGAATCCCTGTGGGTGCCCGAGCACACCCATATACCCGCAGACCGGACGAGCCCATGGCCCGGCGGCCCAGACCTCCCCAAGGATTACTGGCATACATACGACCCATTCGTTGCCCTGATGGCGGCGGCTGGCGCCACCAAGGACATCAAGCTGGGCACCGGCATCTGCCTGATGATCGAGCGGGACCCCATCACCACGGCCAAGGAGATCGCCAGCCTGGACATGCTCTCCAATGGGCGGTTCATCTTTGGTATCGGTGGCGGCTGGAACGCAGAAGAGATGCGGGATCATGGTACTAATTTCAAACGTCGCTGGCGGATACTCCGCGAGAATATACTGGCCATGAAAGAGATCTGGACCCAGGAAGAAGCCGAGTTCCACGGCGACCACGTAAATTTCGACAAGATGTGGGCCTACCCAAAGCCGGTGCAGCGCCCCCACCCGCCCATCCTTATGGGCGGCGACGGTCCCACGACCTTTGACCGGGTTATCGACTACTGCGACGGATGGATACCCATCGGCAGCAGGAGCTCCGGCGGCCCCAGCCTAGCTGAGAAGATTGTTCTATTGAAGAAACAGGCAGAGGATGCAGGCCGAGATCCAGACTCATTGAACATCACCAGCTTTGGCATCCGCCCAGACCCAGAGTTGATCGCCCGGTTGGATGAAGCCGGTGTCGACCGGGTCATCTTCACGTTGCCGTCTCAAGAACGAGATGAGGTCACGCCCCTCATCGACGAATGCGCCAAGTTTATCTCTTAGGCTCAAACATCCGGGCCCAACGTTGGGTTACCACGACAAACCGAAAAGACCCGCCAGGCACTCCTATCAGCGTCTGCCGGCCTTTTACGTTAGAACCAGTAAGGTTGACAGTCCTGCCCGGATTGCCGGAGCTTTGATTTCTAGTCTCCTATACGCCGAGACAGAGGCAAGGAGGCAAACAACACAGCAGCCAGCGCGAAAAGCCCGGAGACGTAGTACAGGGTCGCTTGGAAGTCGAAATAATCGTAAAGGGCCCCGGCGATCAATGGAGAGGGCGCTGCCATCATGAAGCTGATACAGGACACTACACCAAGACCGGTGGTGGCTACGTCCCGATTAACCACATCGAAATATGCAGCGGTAAGTATCGGTTGGTCTGGATATAAGAACAGACCCAGCAAGGCAATAGTGATTGTAAGAGCCACGCCTTGATCAAATACAACCACCAAGAGCGCCATAACGCAAGACCAGATCAAACCAGGCACCAACACCTGCTTGCGCCCCAGTTTATCGGAGATCAATCCAGCAAGGGGCTTGGCTAGCAGCCCAACGGCAATCAGCATGGAGATGTGGAATCCCCGGTTGATGGGACTGAGCTCAAGGTCGTTTCCTAGGTACAGAGAAAGCGACATCACCAAGGCCGCCAAGGCCATTGACCGCAGTCCTCGCACCAGAATCAGCCCCCATAGCATTGGGCTTTTGAACAAGATTTTAGTCAAAGCCAGCCGTTCCGCTAGTCCGGCAGACTTGGCAACCTCTTCCTTAACGCTGCCTATGTTCCTGAAGGCCCAGATCGCCATGAAGCCCATAAAGAACGGCGCTATGGCGTAGATGCTAAGAATGCCCCGCCAGCCCATCACAAGTAACAGTATTCCGGTAATGAAGGGGCCGGCAACATCACCAACGCTACCACCCACCCCGTGGAACGACAACATCACGCCTCGGCGGCTGGGGAAATGGTGAGACAATGATGCAGACGCTGGGAGGTGCCACAATGAATGAGAGATTGCAACCACTGCCATCCCAAGCAACAGCAACGGATAGACCGGGGAGATTCCCATCACCAGTGACCCAAGACCGGAGGCGGCAACACATCCAGCAAGCAGCCATCCCCACCACTTTCGCAGCATATCGACCACGACCCCACCAGGCAGGGAAATGAGCGCTGAAGCAACTTCCCGCATGGTTACGATCCCACCCACACCCACGCTGTTGAGACCAAAGGTTCTTTGAATCTCAGGAAAGACTACGACAAAACTCTGGATGATCCAATGGAAAGCCACGTGGCCGACAGCCAAACCGGTAACCATCACTCGGGCTGTCAGCCGCAAATCTTTAGCGTCGCTTGATGTGATCTCGGATATCTCGCTCATTAAACCTCAACTAGAACACGACTGCTGTTG
>CAJWGH010000254.1 GCA_913031095.1 uncultured Chloroflexota bacterium
CCAACACCAAGAAGGCCACCAACAAAATCATCCCAAGTTCTGGGATACCCATGCCCATGAAGTTCATTAGGCGTAGTTTCCCTGCTCCGCACGTTTGGTTGGGCAGTCGTCACCACAGACAATCTCCTCCGGGATATCCCATCCTTCCGGGAATTGATATCCCAGCTCTTGCAACATCTCCAGGAGCCGGCAGACTGGCAGACCCACGATATTGTTGTAACAGCCCTGCCAGTCGGAAGCAGGCCGAAGCTCTGTGTCCTGTATGGCGTAGGCCCCCGCTTTGTCCCTGGGCACGCCAGACGCTACAGACGCTTCGATCTCTTGCTCAGATAGGTGGCGCAAGGTAACCCGGCTAGTCATGGCGTCACTCAGGGTCTTCCCGCTCCCGGCATCAACAACAGTTATGCCAGTCGAGACATGGTGGGTGGTGCCACTCAACTCACCCAACATCCGCCGTGCATCTTCGTCATCGATTGGCTTACCAACGGCTCGACCTTCGAAAACCACCGTGCTGTCGGCCCCGATGACCAGCCCGGAGGCCAATGTAACGGCGATAGCCTCGGCTTTTTCTGCGGACAACCGTTTCACCATATCAACGGGAATTTCCCCCAGGAGCGGGGCCTCATTCAGGTCGGCTGGCTTAATCTCGAACTCCAAGCCTAAGATATCCATCAACTCCTGACGGCGCGGGGAAGCCGAGGCCAGAGTCAGTGCCGTTGGAGCAGCGACACTGGAAGATTCGTCCCTCGAAAGGAGCGCCACACACTCGACGTGATGTGTCTGCGGGAACATATCCAGCGGCGCGACTTCATCCAGCCGGTAGCCGCCCTGGCACAATATCTTGAGGTCTCGACCCAAGGTCTCGGCATCGCAAGAAACGTATGCCACCCGGGAAGGTGACATCTCAATCAGGCTCTCCAGGGCACGAATCTGGCATCCCGAGCGCGGCGGATCCAAAACGACCACATCCGGCTTCACGGTGAGGTTCCTTAAAACATCCTCGGTGCGACCCAACAGAAAGTCCAAATTCTGGAGTCCAGCGGCGTTCTGCTTGGCATCTGACACCGCAGCAGACGATTCTTCTACTGCTATGACACGCCTCACCGATGGCGCCAACAATATTGCGAAGGTGCCCACTCCACAGTAGGCGTCCAGCACCACATCATCGGCCCCCAGTTTCAGCCTGTCTCGCACCACTATAGAGGCGGCCTCGGCCTGGTCAACATTTACCTGGAAGAATGACGGGGATGACACTAAAAAGTCGTGGCCGGACACCGACTCGGTATATTTCTTTTGTCCAGTGGTGACGCCGACGTTGGGGTGGGCCAAGTAGGGCTGAATAAGGAAATCCCCAGAGTACTTGCCTGACCGGATGGAAAGTTGGGTGGTTTCACCGCAATTGTCTTGGAGTTCTCCTAATAGGTCATTCACCCCTTGATGCATCAGCATGCATTTCTCGATGCGGACGAACTGCCGGGTCTCGCGATTGACGAACCCCAATGCCCCTTCACGATTAATAGTGAACCTAGCGTGGTTCCTGTAACCATATTGGTCAGGAGATGGTCTTACTTCAGAGACCGGTGGGTCTTTTAGGTCGCCGACACGTTGAAGAGCGTCGGTCACCTTTTTCTGCTTGGCTTTCAGTTGAGCGTCATATGACATATGCTGCCACTGGCAGCCGGTACATTCGCCGTAATAGGGGCAAGGTGGTTCCACACGGTCAGGCGACGCATCAAGCACATCTACTACCTTGGCGGAGACATACTTACGATGGACCTTGATTACCTCAGCCACCACATTTTCGCCGGGGATACCACCTGCCACGAACACGTTATGACCGTCGAATTCGGCCATTGCCTCGCCTAGTCGTCCCCACGATGTCAGGTGAAGGGTGACCCGATCACCTTGTTGAGTGACGCGTTCGACTATTTCCATTGAAGTTTGGCTGACATGGTGTGTGGCGAATCTACGTGGTCGGCTTTGTCCTTGGGCTCGTGACTACTATAATTCAAGACGGGTGATAAACCAAGGAGGTTTGGCCTAGCCAGCAGGCGTATATCGCGCCTATGCAGGCCGGTTCGAAAACGGCCGATTAGCCTAAGGCTTTGGTTAGTTCACTACCTGGGTTAATTGGGACTTCCGTCAGTTGACCTAGGCGTATGTCCCCTTTACACTGATTCAAAAGTAGCCTAAGAATCACTCATATATGTGCTGGTCCCGGCTACCCTGGACGATAACCAACTACACCTAAAGTAATTGCGCGAGAAAACCGCGTAAGAGATTCCGGAGGATGGAAATGGCAGAACCTATCGAGGTAAATGACAACACTTGGCAAGAACTGGTACTGGACTCAGATACACCGGTAATGGTGGACTTCTGGGCCGAGTGGTGTGGCCCCTGCAAGATGATTGCCCCCGCCGTTCACGACATGGCTGTTGACTATGACGGTCAGTTAAAAGTGGTCAAATTGGACGTGGACAACAGCCCAAACACCGCCATGCAGTACGGCGTGCGCAGTATCCCGGCTTTGATCTTCTTCAAGGACGGACAACCCGTTGACCAGATTATTGGAGCAGTGCCCAAGGGTGCGCTAAAGAAAAAGGTCGACTCAGTACTCGGCAGCTAAATCACCTATCTAACAATGCGAAACTAAAGGCGCCGCCGCCCAGCTGCGCCTTTTTTGCAGCACAGTACATTCATATTTGGGAGTGGATGGGGCCCGGTGGCTCTTGCGGACTTCAAATCCGTTATGCCT
>CAJWGH010000255.1 GCA_913031095.1 uncultured Chloroflexota bacterium
TCATTTTGGCGTAATGCTCACCGTTGATGATGTCGCCGATACGCCCAATGGCCTGAGCGATGAGCAAAGCCGGGGCAGTGATGTCAGCTAGACGACCAATACTAGGCAGGTTAGCCCGGTGGGCTTCACCCATAAATGGAAATACCGTCCGCCACACCGACAAGAACCAATCTGAATTGCGGACGATGATGTAGAGCGCACCACCCGCAAATCCGCCGAGGATGGCACCGTAGATCGCGATGCCGCCGGACCAGACCAAGAACACGCTGACGAAGTCGTGTTTGTAGACTTCCTCCCAGAAATCAATGACGTGGAGAACCCGGGCTCCAATCACTCCGCCAATGATAGCCCACACCGACACTGAGTAGATGGAGTCGACAATCATCCCTTCTTTGGCACCCCAACGGGCAACCAGCCAGACTGCCACAGCGACCGCAATAAAAGTCATCACGCCGTGCCAGGATAGAATGAAATTCCCTGCGTTGATCAGGTTGGGATTAATCCCGATGGATATGCTGGACAGTATGCCCATTGATTGAACCTTCGCTGTATAAAATTCTAGCAGGCTGTTAAGTCCCTACAGGCAGAGATCCCAGTCCGCAGCTTTCCGGAGGAACCGTTTTAACAAGGTAAACCCCGGCGCTGTGCGGTTGCAATAGTTCTGCTATCCACTGGTGTTCCTCTTCACTGGACGGCAGCGTGAAGAATGCCGGTCCAGAGCCGCACAGGTGCATCACCGGCCCACCTTGGTCTAGAATTTCTCGGCATATATCTGTTAGTTCCGGATACGATTGGGCGGCCACTTCAGAGAAAGCGTTGAAAACCAACCCGCTCACAGACTCTTTTACGAACTGGCCTGAGGTTAAGGTTTGTATCATCTGACGGGTCACTCCGCCGTCGCTGAACTGGCCTATGGTCAGCTTGGAATACATGGCCGCCGTCTTATTCGCTATCACCAGATCTGGAAACACTAACGTTACTGCCAACGTGGGCAATGCAGGCAGGCTACTGATCTGTTCACCTTTCCCCTGGGCCAGGGCTGTTCCTCCCCATAGGAAGAAAGAAACGTCTGAGCCGAGACCCGCTGCAATCTCAGCCAACCGTTCTAAAGGCAACCCCAAGCCCCAAAGAGCATTCAGGCCCAACAACGCTGTTGCGGCGTTACTACTGCCGCCGCCCAGGCCCATTCCCACTGGGATATGTTTGTCTATATTGATTCGGGCTTTAGGCTCTACATTACCGGCCTTGCCAAGCTCGACCGCGGCCTGCCAAACGAGGTTCTGGTCTCCGGTGAGGTCTGGGTACTCGCACTCTATTCTGAGTTCCGTATCATGCTCAATTTCGAGGACGTCCGCCAAACTGATGGTCTGCATGATAGTCGCAATCTGATGAAACCCATCATCGCGACGGCCCAAGACCTCTAAGGTCAGATTAAGTTTGGCGAAGGCCGGAAGCCGCACTTTCTAATCTCCCTTTTTAGGGTTCTGGGGCGACCTATCCCACATCTGGTAGACCAGAGCCCATTCAGCGATGTCCAGTGTCTGTGGGCGGCGTGTGGCATCGATTCCAGCCTCGGCCAATATGGTACCACCCGCAGCGGGTTCGATCCCAAGGCCTTGGCTGAAGGAGTTCCGTATCTGTTTTCGGGGAGCGGCGAATCCAGCGCGAACCACCGTGAAGAAGTCTTCCTCGCTGGCAACGGCAGCCGCGGGTGAGGACAATACATCCAAACGCACCACAGCAGATGTGACCTTAGGTGGAGGTCTGAAAGACCTCGGCGGCACGGAGCAGACCATCTTGGCCTTAGCATAGAACTGGATTGCCACGGATAGTATCCCCATATAGCCGGGTTGAGCCACCATGTTTTTAGCGACTTCTTGCTGAACCATCACCACCATGGCTTCCGGTTTTGGCTGCGATTCCAATAGCCGCCGAATTATCGGGTTAGCCGCGTAATAAGGCAGATTGGCCACTACCTTGTACCGGGCTTCAGGTCCGACAAGCTCGGCCAAATCTACAACTCGCGCATCGGCTTCCACACAAGTCAGGTTGGCTGGGTGATTAAGCTTCTTTGGCAGAGAGGCTACTAGGTTTGAGTCCAGTTCGACAGCCACGACGTGCTTGACCTGCTCTACCAGCCGCTTGGTCAGTGCACCGCGCCCTGGCCCAATCTCAACAACCACGTCGTTTTGAGAAAGCTTGGCGGCGTCCAGTATCCGGTCGGCGATGCGGTTATCGGCCAGAAAATGTTGACCCAGAGATTTTCGAGGGCCGGAGCGGTTAGTTGAGATAGTCATAGCCTGATGACGATATTGTTCAGGGCGAAGTCGGGTAGGGTGAACAGATTTCGAAAAATCAACAAGACCGTACACCTCCCGTTGTCAAGACCATCGGGCATGTTATGAATGATGACTCAGGCCAGGCACTCCCTCGGCGCCCGCAGGATCCTGTTTACCGTTGCTTCCTTCCGGATCTGGCGGGGTTCACAAGTCTACGTCGCGCGGGACCCAACCCTCTATATCACCACCCACAATATAGGACCTCTAGCCTAGCCGAGGGGAGGAATTCAACTCCGCTATAGCGGATTGCGGATAGAGGGCACCGCTGGCTCCCCGTCTAGTACGGCCTCAGTGACATGGTAGGATTGGGACGTAGGGTAGTCAAGGGGCGATGCTACAATGGAGCCATCTCAACGGTTCGCCAAGCACGGTCATCATGCAGATACGTAAAGCAGTCATACCCGCCG
>CAJWGH010000256.1 GCA_913031095.1 uncultured Chloroflexota bacterium
CCTAGGGTATCCTCAGACGAGCGGATCACGAAGAAGTCGCCTTTGACTACCGGCAGCGGCTCTTCCAAGAGGATCTGGACCCATCCTTCTTGTCCGGCGACCAGCCCGTCGGCATCAAGCAGGCGGACACGGGCCGAGGCCTCGCTTGTGAACAAGTGGAAGGTAACCCCCTGGTTGTGTTTCAGAGGATTGGGCGCGTTCTTGACCATGCGCAGACGGGCGTCCACCCGGCGGGTTGGCTTAAGCCAGCCTGGGATGGTCAGAATCTCTCCGCGTTCGACTTCGTGCTTGGAGAGCCCGGAAAGATTGACTGCCAATCTCACGCCGGGATCGGTAGCATCAACCTTGGTCTTATGGCTCTGGAGTCCCCTGACTCGGGCTCGTTGTCCTGACCCGGCTAGCTCTATCTCTTGGCCTACGGTAAGAGTGCCGTCAATGAGAGTACCGGTGACCACGGTACCAAAGCCAGAGATGGTGAAGCACCGGTCTATGGGCAGGCGGGGACGCCCCAGGTCTTTTCGGGAGTCCGTTTCGTTTAGGATGTCGTCGATTTTGGCTTTCATCTCGTCCATGCCTTCGCCGGTGTAAGAGGAGACGCCTACCATTGGGCAGCCCTCGAAAGAGGTGCCCTTTAGAGTGTCTTCCACTTCGGCTTTGACCAACTCCACCAGCTCGGCGTCTACGAGATCGGTTTTGGTGATCACCACCAACCCTCGGGTTATTTGGAGGATGTCCAAGATGGCCAGATGCTCTCGGGTCTGGGGCATGACGCTTTCGTCGGCTGCAACGACGAGTAAGGCGAGGTCGATGGCGCCGACACCGGCAAGCATGTTCTTTATGAACCTTTCGTGGCCAGGCACGTCGACGATGCTGACATCCCGACCGCTGGGCAAGGTCATCCAGGCGAAGCCTAGGTCAATGGTCATCTCCCGGGCTTTCTCCTCCGGAAAACGGTCGGGGTCAATGTCGGTCATCGCTTTGACCAAAGTGGATTTACCGTGATCCACATGGCCGGCGGTGCCTATTACGTACATTGCGAAATGCCTCTAACAAGGATGGGTACAGGATAGCACCAGGGCCTGAAATCGAATAGCGGTCAATGACTGCTACTCCAAGAACCGAGTGAACGCCTGGTTGGCGATCAGGTAGGACGAGTTGGTGAGCTTAAGGCGATTGCCGTCCCGCTCGAGAAGTCCAAGGTCGACGCACTCTTGGATCGGGGTTTCGAACTTCTTGGCGAGGTCTAGTCCAGTTTTAGCGGACGCTTTGAATATATCTAGTCCGTCCAGCAGGCGTAGGCCAAGGAACATAGTCTCGGAGCAGTCGGTCTCTAGGCTGATATATTCCCAGCCACCAAGGGTAGGAACACCCTGAAGAACGGTGTTCACGAGTTCGGATACTGATTCAGTCTCTATTTCTGACCAACTCGCGGCCTTGGTGTTGTATTCCCGAGGTGAGAGGATGGTCCAGAACCGGTAATCACCGAGGCGGGAGTGTGCGCCAGGCCCCACTCCAAGGTATGGGCCGTTCTCCCAGTAAATCAGGTTGTGTTCGCAGGAACGGCTTGGCAGCGACCAATTGGAGATCTCGTAGTGGCAGTAGCCGGCAGTGGCCAGTGATTCGCGAGCGTACTGGTACATGTCGGCGGCCAGGTCAGGGTCAGGTTCAGATATTTGCCCGTTGTCTAGCCAGCGGTGCATTGGGGTGCCTTCCTCGATGGTCAGGGCATACAGTGAGATGTGCTCAGGGGCCAGTTCAATCAGGGAATCCAGGGTCTGACTCCACTGGTCCATAGACTGGTTGGGCAGTCCATACATCAAGTCCAGGTTTACATTCTCGAAACCGGCTTGTCGTGCGGTCTTGAAGGCCTGGGTCGCTTCAGATGCTTGATGGCGTCGGCCCAGCAGGTTTAGAAGGTTGTTGTCTAGGCTCTGCACGCCGATGCTAAGCCGGTTGACGCCTTGAGCTAGGATTCCAGCGCAGGCAGCTTCGTCTAAATCTCCTGGGTTGGCTTCTATGGTGATTTCCGTCCCCTTTTCCAACCAAAAGGTATCTTGAATCGAGGCGAGAATGCGTTCGACGTAACCCTGGGGCAGATATGAGGGAGTGCCACCGCCAAAGAAGATCGACTTGACTGCAGGATGGGCCAGGGTCTCGCCCCAACATTGAATCTCGGTGGTCAGCGCGGGAAGAAAGGGTTCAATGAGGTGCTCGACACCCTGGTAAGTGTTGAAGTCGCAGTAAGGGCATTTGGTCTTGCAGAAGGGGACGTGGACGTAGAGTCCCATACCGGCAGCGGGTACGACTTGGCGGGCGTTACTCTTCGTCAATCAGCCTGCTTGAGCCGTCAACGACTTTATCGGGGTTTTTGTCTTCAGGACGGTTGGATTCCGGTGCGCGGCCCATGTGCTCGTCTACGATATGGGGCGGCGCCAGCTTGGTCAGAAACAAGAGTGCAAGGCCTAGGATGATGAGGTCGTCAAATCGCCCTATTCCATATGGGATCCGATCTTTTATTAAGTCGACGGGGGAGATGATATAAATTACGGCCAGTGGGGTTAGTGCACGCAGAAAGATGGACACCCGCTTGTCGAATGTCAGGCGCCACACCAGGCGCGCGAATGGGATCACTTTAGGGAGTAAGCGTGGAGCCAAGAAAAATATGAAGGGAAATGCCAATCTGTGGAACATGGTCACACTCTAAGCGAGTATTCTCTCTCGTTAAATTATA
>CAJWGH010000257.1 GCA_913031095.1 uncultured Chloroflexota bacterium
CCATTTGGCACGATTCCTTGGCTCTGGAGAATTTTACTTGACGGAGTTCTTCTAGGACACGGGCCGTTGTCCTACTCCTAGCAGCCATGCTTATGCCATACTACGGTGCCGCCGAGGACTGACACCCCTGATGCCGCGTCACTACCAACCATGAATCCCAACGGTGCGAAGACCAATCCGCCGACCATGAAACCCGGCCTATTTTCCGGCCGCTTTTTCTATGGGTGGTGGATGTTGGGTCTGATCAGTGTCATGGCGGCCATGAATAACGCGTTCTTCGACAAAGGCCCGTCGTTGTTCCTGATACCGGTGGGCGTCGGCCTGGGGCTGAACCGAGCCACGGTGTCACTCATATTTTCCTTGGGCCGCTCTGAAGGCGCCCTGAACGGCCCAGTAGTCGGATATCTGGTCGACCGGTTCGGCGCGCGGCGGATCATAGTTATCGGCACCATTTTGGCCGGTGTGGGATTCATCATATTCGCTTTTGCCCCAAACCTATGGGTATTCGCGTTGGCCTATCTAGGGTTTGTCTCTTTGGGGGCTACCATGGCTTTCCAGGATTCGGCCACTGCCATGGTGAATATGTGGTTCAGCCGTTACCGAGTGCGCGCTATGTCCATCCGCGAAGCCACCGGGAACCTGGGCTCAACCATCCTGATCCCTCTGATGACATTGGTCATCGCGATTTGGGACTGGCGCGTGGCGGCTCTGATGGGCGCGGCCGCCTATCTTGTTTTCATCCTGCCCCTTATACCGTTGCTCAAGGAATCCCCCGAGAGCATGGGGTTGTTACCTGATGGCGCTGACGAAGACGAAGTGGAAAAGGCACGTGCTGCGGGTGCGGGGCTTGGATCTACCGAGATTCAGCGGTTGCAGCGCTTTTACGATGGAGCAGAATTCTCAGTGCCCGAGGCTTTACGCACCTCTGCATTCTGGTATTTGTTGACTGGGACGATGCTGCGTCAAGTCTCACGAGTGGGAATCGACCTTCATTACGTTGCCATCCTGGAGTGGAAGGGCTTCGACATCTCCATTGCAGCCTTGTTTTTCACTCTGCGCCTGGGTATGAACGTGCCGTCCAAACTGGTAGTTGGGTATTTCGGGGACCGATTGTCCAAGCCTGCCGTTCTTACAGGCGGGATGATCCTTTATGCGGTGGGTCTAGTCTTGTTGCTCTCATTCGACGCCGTCTGGCTATTGGTAGTATCTGCGATAGTGAGCGGATTGTCAGAAGGAATAACGCCCGTAAACTGGGGAGCCATCGGAGACTATTTCGGACGGCAACACTATGCAACACTGCGCGGAATAATCAACCTGAGCTATAGCTGGGCATTGCTGTCGGTACCCTTCGCAGCGGGGTGGTGGTTCGACCAACACGAGAGCTACACTGTCCCATTGGTAGTGTCTTTGGTTGCGGCCGCGGCCTCTGCGGTGGTTTATGCGCTGATGCGGTCTCCCGAACTACCGACCAGGCTAGGTGGGCCAACCAGTTGATTGAGAACAGAGATGGCAGAAGAACCGGTCGTTCGGCAATCCACGGAGGCTGAATCGATCAGTATTTGAGATGTGCCTGGCTGCAGGCTAGATCCGTAGTATGACGGACATGATCGATGACTTGAGCGTTGCCATCAGCTCTGACCATAGCAGGTGATATTGATAGTGGTGAGTCGTACGGTCTCCGGTTCTGTGATAGCGGCCATAGACGGTGGGTAGAGTTTAGGATCTACCGGCTAGCAGTTAATCCTGGTCCCCAGCGTCGGGGCATCGCCCAGCTGCTGCTGACCAGGGGAGAAACCTGGCTGAGAAATAGAGAGGCCCAAGGCAGTGGCCTTAGTGGAAAAGAACCATCCTTGGGCGACTGCCTTTTGGCGCTCAACTGAGTTTTATCGGGAGCCCATGGATCTCAGGTACAGCGATAGGCCTCTAGACTGGTCTAAAACACCACCACGGATCGGAGGACTTCGCCTCGCTCCATCTTGTGGAAGGCCTCTTCCACGTCGGCTATGCCGATGGTCTCGGAGACGAACCGCTGCAGGTCTAGCCGGCCCTGTAGATAGAGGTCGATCAGCATGGGGAAATCCCGGGAGGGCAGACAGTCTCCGTACCATGAGGATTTCAGACTCCCGCCCCGTCCGAAGATCTCCAGCAAAGGCAACTCTATCTTCATGTCGGGACTGGGCACGCCGACCAACACCACTGTCCCTGCGTGGTCTCGGGCGTAGAACGCCTGCTCGTAGGTCACTGGACTGCCCACGGCTTCTATAGCAACATTTACGCCGTTTCCGCCAGTGATATTGCGTATCTCTTGAACTGGGTCGGCGGACGATGCGTTGATGGTGTGAGTTGCACCAAACTCTTTGGCCCAAGCTAGTTTCCGGTCGTCTAGGTCCACTCCGATGATGGTATGAGCCCCTGCCAGATGAGCCCCGGCAATGGCAGCATTACCAACACCGCCGCAGCCGAACACTGCGACTGAATCGCCACGGCCTACGCTGCCGGTATTCATGGCGGCGCCTAGCCCAGCCATTATGCCGCAACCAACCAATCCCGCCGCTTCAGGGCTGGCTTGGGGCGAGATTTTGACCGCCTGTCTAGCGTCAACCAGTGTCAGCTCTGCGAATGCGCCTATACCCAAGGCTGGGGACAGGGGTGTACCGTCGGTCAAAGTCATGGCCTGGGACGCGTTTCGGCTGGAGAAGCAATACCAGGGAGCGCCCCGCTG
>CAJWGH010000258.1 GCA_913031095.1 uncultured Chloroflexota bacterium
AGGCTAACCTTAATGAGAACTATGGCCGCGAGCTTCTGGAGCTCTTCTCCCTGGGCGTAGGGATGGACGAATCCTTCAACTATAGTGAAGATGACGTCAAGGCCTGTGCCAGGGCTTTCACTGGCTGGAACATTGCTCCTCCGTATCCTCCGTTCCCCCACGGGCGCAGCCCTTGGGAGTTCCGGTTCGACCCCGCCGACCACGATACCTCCGACAAGACATTCTTGGGAGAGACAGGTAACTGGAACGGAAACGATATAATCGAGATTGTCTGCAAACAGCCGGCCACTGCACGTTTCCTTGCCCGTCACCTTTACAACTACTTCGTCGCCGATGAACCACAGATTCCTGCCTGGCGGCTGACACCGCCACGAGATCAGAAAGCAATCGAAGCCATGGAAAAGGCCTACTGGGATTCCGGCCATTCTATCAAGGCCATGTTGGAGGTCTTGTTCACCTCTGAATTCTTCAAAGATGAATCGGTTCGATATGCCAAGGTCAAGAACCCCACGGAGATGGTAGTCAGCCTGCTACGCATGACCGGTGAGTTCAAGGGTTACCAGCCAGGTTTGTTCGAGGCCTCCCAGGAACCCAAGTATATGGGGATGGATCTCATGAACCCGCCCACTGTTGAAGGTTGGCACACCGGCCGCGAATGGATTGACAGCGGTACATTGGTCGAGCGCATCAACTTCGCATCCGACCTCTTGGGTAACACCGAGCTGGACGGGGTGAAATCTCTAGTGAGCCGCCTCATGGGTCTGGGCGACAAGCTCAGCCCCGAGCAGTTCGTTAACGGCTGCCTGGATCTGACTGGACCCCTGGTGGTCACCGGTGACACGATGAACCAGCTAGTCACTCATGCTGCCAAAGACGGCGAATTAACCCACGGTTCTGACGCCGACAAAGCCGACTTCATTCGTCGGTCTGGCGAAATGTTCCAGATGATTGCTGCTACCGCTGAATTCCAATTTGAGTAAGTCGTCCACACAAGCAGACGAACTCTCAATACACCAACAAACGTAAGGAGAAATCATGGTCCAAACCAAGAAAGATCCCGTCCTGGCAGTACTTTCCCTGTCCGGCGGAAACGACGGCCTAAATATGGTCATCCCGCGCAACAACAGCCTTTACAGGGATTTTCGTCCCACATTGGCGGTTCCCGAAGACCAGATCATCCCCATCAACGACGAACTTGGCTTCCACCCTACCATGGGTCCTTTGAAGAAGTTTTGGGACGAGGGTAAGATGGCCATTTTTGTGGGCATCGGATACCCCACTCCTAGCTACTCCCATTTCCGCTCGATGGATATCTGGCACACCTGCGAGCCAGAAATCATCGGCACAGAGGGCTGGTTGGGCCGGGCTACCAAACAGATGGATCCGAACGCGGAGAATGTGCTGACCGCAGTCAACTTCGGTCGCGGTCTCCCAAGGGCACTGGTGATGGATGGTGTACCCGTTGCCTCTGTCGGAAATCTGGAGACCTACGGTCTGTTGACAGGCATTGAAGGCGAATCACAGCGGAACGAAGCGCTCGATATATTCGGTCGTATGTATTCCCCTGCCATCGGGACTGGTGCTGTCATGGACTATATCCACCAGACCGGTACGGACGCGCTCAAGGGCGCCGACATCCTGGCCACTGCGCCCGACAAGTACTCCTCCAGCGTCGAGTACTCGCCCACGGCTATCGGGCAATACATGAAGAACATCGCACAGACCCACCTTGCCGGCTTCGGCACACGGGTTCTGTATACTACGTCTCCGTATAACGGCTTCGACTCTCATGCCAACCAAGCTCAGGCTAACGCTGGCCTATTGACCGATGTTTCGAATACCTGTGAGACGTTCATGGCCGACCTGAAAGAACACGATGCTAGTGACAATGTCACCTTGCTGTGTTTCAGTGAGTTCGGCCGCCGGGTAGCCGACAACGGCTCCGGGACAGACCACGGCGCTGCCGGCGTCGCTTTCGCTATTGGTGACCACGTTAAGGGTGGGATATACGGCACCTATCCATCTTTGGAGCCCTCCCAGCAGGCAGAAGGTGGGAACCTTCAGTTCAACCTGGACTTCCGATCTGTCTACTCAACCATATTGGAAGATTGGTTCCAGTTGGATGCTGAGCCGATCGTCAACGGCAACTTCGAGCGGACCAAGTTCTTCGCTTAATCGAATCAGGCTGATTACAAACTACATATTGCAACTATACGCAGGGTCGCTAGGCCAAGAGACCCTGTGTATCCAACGACTAGGAGGTAAAAGGATATGGCAACACATTTCTTCGGCCTAACTAGCCGGACCTACAAGCACAGTCATGCCGTCGGCCGGGCAGAATTCGCGGGAACCGGTTTCCGCAACCCCACCGACATGGCTATCGCACCGGACGGAACGGTTTACATCTGCAACCGGTCTTATGAGAATAGGCCGGATGGAGTTCATGTCACCGCCCTTACTCTGGATGAAGAGTACATCACAGAATTCGGCGCTTACGGCGAGGCCGATGGTGAGTTCATGTGGCCGACTGCCGTAGCTCTGGATAGCAAAGGCAACCTCTATCTGGCCGACGAATGGCTGAATCGTATTAGCAAGTTCACCAGTGATGGTGAATTTGTCAGCAAGTGGGGCACATCCGGCTCTGCTGATGGTGAGCTCAAAGGCCCTGCCGGTCTTGCAATCGACAAAGACG
>CAJWGH010000259.1 GCA_913031095.1 uncultured Chloroflexota bacterium
TGAGGCCCATGTAAATCTCGGGCGGCAGGTTTTCAATACCGCGGCCAAAGTATGGCTCTCCGCTTACTCCTGACATCGCCGAACGCTCCAGCATAGTTTGCACGAAGCGACCTAGCCGGTCTTTGAAACGGTTAACCCGCTGTTCTTTGGCTATAAGGGCACCGACCGGGGTTCCGACTATCCGAGACGCCTCTGTGAAGAATAGGCGATCTACAAAGTTTAGGTTCATCTCTTGGGCAACCATCTGTCCGATGGTCACCGATCCACACCCAATGGGGCCGTTAATGGTTATAACCGGCATTACTGGTCCCTCCGGATTCCACGTTGGACTAGCGATTCACTTGGTCTGCAATCAAGGTATAGGGCTGATCCATACTAGGTGACTGCGGTCTCTGTGAGCCTGGCCCTACGCCTTGGGTACTCTTCAGCCAACAGGCCGAGAACAGACGAATCGTACCATTCGTCATTCTTGCGGTGGGTCTTGCGCAGATGACCTTCCACTACGAACCCTACATGCTGAACCATCTGCATCCCCGGTTCGTTGTATTCGGGAACATCGACCCAAACACGGTGAAGACCCAGGGGGCCAAAGGCGTGGTCCAACAGGCCGATGAGCCCACTGGTCCCAAAATAGTGATGCCAAAGGTCTTTGCGGCCTACGAGTAGGTCAGCTCTGGCCTCGAGTAGAGTCCACTCGATCACCAATTGGCCTTCTCCGATGTGTTCACCATCGTCATTGTAGATAGAGAAGATGGCACGGCTCTCGTCGCTGAAGACTTGGTCCCAATCATCTTGGCTGCCGGCCACAAGAACTTCGGGATTATAGCCGGTGTGGAGAGGTTTTCCGTCATCACCAACCCCGTACCAGACAGTGCTGACCTCTGGGTCGTTTAGCCATTCAGCCATCCGCTGAACATCTTCACGAGTGGGCGTCGCTAGTGTCACCTCTGGAAACATATCGAACCCCCGACCATCTTGATGGGCTAAATCGTGCTTTCTTTGGTCGCTGTAAGTGCCGCAATAGAGTATCATATCTCTGGATATTAATCATTATCATGATGCTTGTTAGTCCGCGCAATTTTTGCCTGCCGCCCCAACCGTCTAGGCTGGCCATCACCCAATGTGCCGGGTAATATACTCCAGTCCCTCCGGTACGCAACGAAGAAAAGTGAGCCGGACGCTAAACTCGGTCGGAGATGTCATATGCGAGAGAATACGCTAAAACAAAAATTGAATGATGGGAAAGCAGTTTTCGGAACCATGATTACCTTTCCTTCGGCCACAGTGGTCGAGATGCTTGGATGCCTGGGTTACGACTGGATATTGATCGACAACGAACACGGTTCCATCACCGTGGATAATTCTGAGGATATGATTCGGGCGGCCGAGCTAACTGGCATGGCGCCCATAGTCCGCCCAATCGGCAATGAGTTGGAGTTCATATGCCCCTTCCTGGACCGGGGCGCCTGGGGGGTGCAAGTTCCTCACGTGAACACAGCAGAAGAAGCTCAGAATGCCGTTGAGGCCGTCAAGTATTACCCGATGGGAACGCGCGGCATCTTCAGCCGCAGCCGGCCCGCCGGGTTCGGCTTCTCAGGCTCTACTGGCGACTACGCAGAAGAGGCTAATAGAAATACACTGGTCTGCCTGATGCTGGAAGAGGTTGAAGCTATCGAAAACCTAGAATCAATGGTTAAGGTTGAAGGCGTGGACGTCTTCTTCATCGGGTCAGGCGATCTCTCCCAATCCATGGGGTACGTTGGACAGCAAACCCACCCGGAAGTCCAGGAGGTCATGGAGCGAGGCGTACGACTGATCCGTGATGCTGGGAAAGTAGCCGGAGTCAGCTGTCCTGACAACCTGGTCCCCAAGTTCCTAGACCTGGGCGTGCAGTACTTTCACGGCACCGTCCAGACCCTGATTCAGACATCTAGCAACGCCTATCTAGAATCTATGCGCAAATCGGCTGGAGAAGCAGGATTGTAAACAGGCAAAACGTGCTTGACACGACGCCTGGCCACAAGGAGAATGGGCCTCAATAATAAGCCCCATTGTGGAGATGATTCCATGGCTGTTGTAGCCACCGAAGGCATCGAGCTAATGGCCCACCTGATGCGGCGTGCTGGGTTCGGCGCTGACCGCGACGAGTTAGAAGCCAAGGCCGCCAAGGGATACGAAGCGACAGTTGAAGAGCTTCTCAACCCCACAGGCCAACGTGCCGACCGGCAGCACTTCCTCCGCTATCATCCTGGATTCCGGCGTCCGGTCACCTCCCCCGGAATGGGAGGCTCGGCCTGGCTATACGACATGATGCACACCGAACTGCCGTTGGAAGAGAAGATGGTGCTTTTTTGGCACCAAATTTTCGCCACCGGTCAGTCCAAGGTCGACCACTGGCATGAGTTGATTGCCCAGGTGGATATGTTCCGCGAGATGGCCATGGGCAACTACCGTGACATGTTGGTGGAACTGGCCAAGAACCCTGCAATGATCTATTGGCTGGACAATTGCGACAACCACGAGACCGGCGTCAACGAGAACTGGGGCCGTGAACTTCTGGAACTCTTCAGCATGGGAGTGGGTAACTACACCGAGACTGATGTCTTCGAGTGCTCAAGGGCCTTCACTGGCTGGACCATCGCCACCGTGCCGCCCCGGAACTATTACAGCAGGCACGACTGGTCTTT
>CAJWGH010000260.1 GCA_913031095.1 uncultured Chloroflexota bacterium
CAGATCTACACCAAAGGCGTTCTCACCACCGACGCCTCCAAGATTCGATCTGACTTCATACCCAAATACGACGCCACTGTGGTCACCAACCTCAAGAAGGCTGGTGCTATCCTTCTGGGCAAACTAAACATGAGCGAGTTCGCTCATGGTGAGCCCCAGAGTTCGGCATTCGGTCCGGCCAGAAACCCATGGGACCTGACCCGCAGCCCCGGAGTTTCCAGCACCGGGTCAGGGGCAGCCACCGCGGCCCGCCTGTGCGCCACTTCACTTGGCGAAGATACTGGCGGTTCCATCAGAGGTCCCGCAGCCAATTGTGGTTTGGTCGGCCTGCGTCCCACCTGGGGACGAGTCAGCCGCTACGGCGTGGACGGAGCAGGGTGGTCATTCGATACCATCGGGCCAGTCTCCCGGACAGTGGAAGACTGCGCCATCACTATCGGCGGCATTGCAGGTTATGACTCCAACGATCCGTCGACCCACCAGGTGTCTGTTCCAGACTACCAAGCGGCTCTAACCGGCGACATCAAAGGCCTGAAGGTGGGAGTGGTCCAAGAATTGATCGACCCGGTGGAGTTGGAACTGGACCCACAGATACGTCAATCAGTGATCAACGCCATCGAGGTGCTGGCTGAACTAGGTGCCGAGATCAGGCAGGTGTCCATGCCTCTAGCTGAAAAGTCTGGCTACATCACCCGGGCCATCACCCACGTCGACAGGGTCAGCTTACGCCCTGAATACCTGAGGGAACGCCCCAACGACTACCACTACAACACACGAGTCCACTTCAGCACCGCCAACCTGATTCCCGCCCAGACCTATTACAAAGCCCAAAAATTGCGGACCATGATAAGGGAACAGGTGCTGGGATTGTTGGAAGAAGTAGATGTCCTGGTCCAGCCAACGTCCGGCGCACCCGCCAATGTGATCAACTTGGAACAGAAAGTAAACAGCCAAGAGTACGCCAGAAAAGCTCTGGCCGCAGGTGGTTTCAGAGGCCCTTACAGCCTAAGCGGCGCCCCAGCCTTATCCATACTTTGCGGCTTCACATCACCCTCAGACGGGCCGAACGGAAACGAAGGTTTACCCTTAGCTATGCAGATAGCAGGACGCCCCTTCGAAGAAGCAACGGTTCTTCGCGTAGCGCACGCCTACGAGCAAGCGGCAGGATGGAACACGCGGGTCCCACCTGCTGCTCTTTGACTACTGCCGGTCCTGTAGTTCATCTATCTGCTCTCTAGTGCGATTGTAGATCTGAGGGACGTCCCAGCCTTCTAGTCCAGCGTAGGTGTCTATCTGGGAACGGTGGTGGACCTCGTGTTCCAGCAGCATCATCAGGATTCTCCAACCGCTGAGCATTCCGTCCGTGTCTATCATCTTGACCCGACGGTTGAGCCATTCCGTAGGCGTCCCTGAGATCTGCCTTTGGAACTCAATAGCCGAGGCTTCCAGCGCGGATACCCAGCCCGACTGCTTCTCCGTACTGGGTGGCTTCCAGTCGTAACGCCAACCCTTTCCGATATACGCAGAAGCGAAGTACATCCTGGATTCACAGATGTGATGGACGATCTGAGAGATTCCCCACCCTTTTTCACCTTCACCCCTTGACGGCTCCCAGGCTTGGGCCATAGGCGGCAGCGCCTCGATATCTCGCAGAGTCCGCCGATGGATCGACCGGAAGAAACCCAGGTATGCCTCAGGGTCTGTAATCATGTTATCTCTCTCTGGATTTGTTCACGAAATCTGGCGAACACAGTACTCACTTGACAGCTAGTAGGTCGTAGGCAAGGGCCACCATTATCCTTGTGCCGCTGATCAAGCTCTGTATGCCTACCGACTCGTTGGTGCCATGGACGAAACTGATCATAGGGTCGTCGTCCGGGTGGGAGCCCACCATTCCGTAGGTAGTCGTGCCAAGGTTGCGAGTGAACCGAGAGTCGGTGAACCCAGTAGTCAAAGACGGCACCCACTGGATATCGTCCCTGTTCAACGCGTTAGCGGTACTGACCTGGATATGCTTGGCGAACTCGGTCTCGAACGGCGAGGCATTGGGGATGGACATGTAATCGATGTCTATCTCCACGCCTTCTATGCCGTCGAGAATCTTATCCAGCTCTTGCCGAACGTAAGCCTCGTCCTGATGGGGCAATGTCCGGATGTCGCAGGTCAGGCGGACGGTCTCCGGAACACTGTTCGACTTGATACCGCCCTGAATCATGGTGGGAGTGATGGTCATCCGGGAAAGGGCCTTCATGATTGAGGCGAACCGGGGCTGGCTTTCCTCGTTGTCGGCTATGATCTGGTCGATGTTCGCCGGCGATGGTTTGTCTTCGATGGCGAACATCGAAAGGTGATCAAACAGGCTAGTAGAGGTGTCCCGCTCGGCTTCATAGGCCTCTATCCGTTTCACAACCTCAGACAATCCGAAAAGTGCGTTGGACCCCTGCCAAGGGGTTGATGCATGAGCGCTGCTACCCCGCACCTCGATCTCCAATTGGAGCCTGCCTTTCTCTCCGATTCCAAGCAGATACGTCAGGTTGCCAGCTGCTGAGATGGGCACACCACCGCCCTCGTTCACGGCATAAGGTGCTGCCAACTTCTCCGGGTGATGCTCGGCCATCCAGCCGAACCCATATCGGCCACCGTGCTCTTCGTCAGCACACGA
>CAJWGH010000261.1 GCA_913031095.1 uncultured Chloroflexota bacterium
GAAGTCACTGAAAGGAAGGCTGACTCTATCTCTAAAGCCAGCTTCGGATCCAAGTCCTTCTGCGATGTAAAACAACAATGGGAGTAGCCGGGGCTAGACCAAAAAATCCGGACATCATCTCTCGGTAGAGTCCCATCTGCAGCCATGGTTTCCATGGCCCGTTGGCTAACGGCCCCAGCGTGAAATTCCCCACTGGCCACCCTCTCCACAACGTCCCGCTCATCTGACTTGGACTGAGGATCACGGTCGTCGCAGAAACTGCTTATCACCAGGTCTTTCCGAGGGTCTATCCCCGAGTCTTTGAGGAAAGAATAGGCGAGAAGTCCTGCCTGCACCGATGACCGGTTGCCAAAGGCAAAGCTTTTGTCCTTAAGATCTTCAACGGTCTCGATGCCAGAGTCGGCCCTGGCGATGAAGTGTGTGGTGAAGTTGATGTCCACATCACGCATGGCAATAACCCTGCACCCATCGGCTACCAGTCGCCTCATCTTGACATGGCTGAGAGGGCCGTTCCATGCCAGGTCAATCTCGCCTCTAACAAAGGCGTCAACCATATTGTCGTAACCTGAATACAACACCCAGTCCAGGTCGATTCCTCGCTTTCGAAATAGCTTCTCAAGACCTTGAAATACTTCCATATGAGAGCTAGAAGCAGTGCCGCCTAATCTGACCATACCAGGCCTCCTGTAGGGACGTTTAGGGAACTTTCAGGGTGTTGGGCGGTGATTCTCAGGATTATAATGTCTGATGGGTTGGGCCAGCAATCGACCAGATCTTACACCACCTGGGATATAGCGTGATCGAGGATGTCCGCTGCTTCGTCCAGTTGGGCATCTGTGGTGGTGAATGGCGGCACGAACCTGAACACTGACCCCTTCCGACGCACGCTGAGGATCAGTCCATTCTCCAAACACAACCGGCCGATGGCCCGGCCTTGGTCATAGGCAGGTTCCCGGGTTTGATGATCGCTCACCAGTTCTATCCCTTGCAGCAACCCGCGGCCACGGATATCACCGATGATATCGTGCTTCTCCGACAACCGTTCCAGGTGCTCCCGCCAGTATGTGCCGATCCGTTGGGAAACATCGACCAGTAACTCCTCCATGATGATGTCGATGCTGGCGATGGCGGCATTGGAGGGCATCGGGTCGTTGGAGTGTGAGTGCCCCACGACTAGGCCTGACCCAGAGACTCTTTCCTCTATCTCGTCGGTAGTGATTGTTGCACTGATTGCCACTCCGCCACCGAAATGCTTGGAAATAGTGAAGATATCCGGGACCACTCCCTCGTGGTCGAAACCCCACATGGAACCGAGTTTCGCCAATCCGGTTTGGGCTTCGTCGACGATAAGTAGCGCGCCGCGTTCCTCGCATCGGCGTTTTAGCTCTTTGAGCCAGCCTTCGGGCAGGTCTATGACTCCGCCGGCACTAAACAACGGCTCGGTGATAACCCCGGCCAGCTGGCCGTCGGCCTGGGCGTCCAGTAGGTCAAAGCTGGTATTGAGACATGTGTAGTCGCACCCGCCACGGTCTTTGCAATACGCACATCGGTATTCGTAGGGAGCCAAGATGGGGTAGTGTCCCGGCGCATAGGGGCCGTAACCTTCATGCCAACCTGAGAAGGTGACGGCACGGGTCGAATCATTCATGCCGTGGAAGCTCACCGCCGGGCTGGCGATCTCATAGCCACCGGTATACCGCTTAGCGATCGCCATGGCTGCCTCATTCGAGTCGCTGCCCGAGGTTAGGAACATGGAGCGATCCATGCCTTCTGGGGTAATCTCTGCCAGACGCCCGGCCAGAATAATCTCCTTATCGTTGAACATGCTCATGTGGCTGTGAATCAATGTTTCACAACTCTCTTGCAGCGCCTGCACGATGCGAGGGTGATTGTGGCCCAGGGCACCACACATCTGCCCGGAGTTGAAATCAAGGTATTCCTTGCCGTTCACATCGCGGACGACAGAACCTCTCCCCCAGACCATGATAGGTCCAGCGACGGAGTTGGAATCGATCCGGCTGCGGAAGCTGTATTTGCGAGCGATCTCTAGTAGTTCCGCCTCAGTTAGTTTTTGAGTCATTACACCACCTCCATGCTTCGGGCTTATATTGACCGGTTAATAAAATCAGACCGCCAGTCTATTCTGACGGTCCTATAATTCAAGTGGATTTATTTGCTCAAAAAGTCTGCACAGCCTACTTCTTGAAGTGCGGCATGACTTCCTTTCCAAACCGCTCAAGCTGTTCCAGTATTACCCTCTGTGGAGTGCCAACCACAGACCCGGCATTGATCTGCTCCAATCCGGGATAACGGTCTTGCAGGTCTTCTAGCTTCTCGATGATAGATTCGGGCGAACCGCAAAGCCAAGACCCAGCGCCTACCCCTTCTTCCAAAGTCGGGAGTTCGGCAGCTCTGGCCGCCGCTCCGCCGCGGCCCAAGGCGCCTATCTGATCTTGAGACAGGCCCCTAACGAACCCCAGTGGCGCAAACATCTTCATATTCTCTTCAAAATAACGCCGGGCGTTATTTACGGCTTTCTCCTCTGTATCATCTATGTAGGTCGTGTAACCGATGCACAAGTCGGTGCCCAGTTCTGTTTCTCGGCCGTGTTTGGCCAAAGTATCTCGCCACTGCCTCACCACCTGGTCT
>CAJWGH010000262.1 GCA_913031095.1 uncultured Chloroflexota bacterium
GGTATAGTGCCCCCATGGCCACGTCTTCTGGCTGCCCCAACCTGCCCAGAGGAGTCGGGTCCACTCGTTGCTCTTTGAAGTCAGGATTGGCTATGGCGTCGGCGGTCATGTCGGTCTGGATGACGCCGGGATGAATCGAGTTCGATCGTATGCCGTCGGCAGCGTATTGGATGGCGGTGGACTTGGTGAAAAGCCGAACCGCTCCCTTAGAGGCGCTGTAGGCGGTTGAATAAGCTGCCCCTACCAGCCCGGCCACGGACGAAAGGTTGATGATGGAGCCGCCGCCCGCCTCCCGCATGGCTGGTATCACCGCCTTGGCGCCAAGAAACACGCCTTTGGCGTTGACGTCCATAACCTGGTCCCATTCGTTGGAGCTGGTTTCTTCCACTGCGTTGGTGCGGAAGATCCCGGCGTTATTGATGAGTATGTCCAGCTTTCCAAAGTGTCCTACCGCAGCGGCCACCGCCTGCTCCCACTGGACTTCGTTAGTCACGTCCAATGGTACGAATATGCATTCGCCACCGGTTTCATTGATCTCCGCCTCCACCTGACGGCCTTCTGATTCTAGTAGGTCACCTATGACAATCTTCGCGCCCTCTTTTGCGAAGAGCTTGGCTTCGACGGCTCCCATACCCTTTGAGCCGCCGCTGATTAGGGCCACCTTATTCTCCAGACGCATGAACTGGCTCCTCCACTTGATAGTTGGGATGGATTATAGAGCTAAGCCGGGCAAAAGAAAGAGGCCCTGAGTCTTCAGGGTTTTTCACGCTCGATTCGTTCGGGAGATTTGCCGTTAGGTGCCCACTTTGTTTGAGGATTAAGGTATGCACGAACGCTCGGCCAAACTTGGCTCAGTTGGTAGATCCGAAGTAGTTTCGCAAGTCTGGGAATCTGTTCATGTGTTAAGGTTGGGCGCCTTATTTTTTTGCTGATTGAGACTAATTCTGGTGCGGCTGGTGTATTTGTGGCTGGTGTGGCTAATTTGTCGTGTGAACGGTCACATCGTCACCTACTTTGGTCTCGATTGACCACAACTTAGGCCGTCGATAGAATGGATTGGTCCTCCATGGAACCGATTCCAACTAAACAGATAACGTTCATGGCCGCCTCCATCGTGGTGTGGGCTGGCATCGTCCTACTGGTGGCCTGCGGAGGCTCTGGACAGGTCGCTCGCGATTTCGAAGTAGTCCAGTTCGGCGGCGAAACGTTTCGGCTCTCCGAAGAAACGAAAGATAATGCCGTGGTGGTCAATTTCTGGTATCCAAGCTGCCCGCCTTGCCGTGAAGAGATGCCGGCCATTGAAGCCGCCTGGCAGGAGCTGAAGGATGAACCAGTTCGGATACTAGGCCTCTATGTTCCCCAAGGGTTCGATTCGGAACAAGACGCTCGTGACTTCGTCGAGGAGCTTGGCCTGACCTTCGATTTCGCTACCGACCGTCTAGCGCGCATCGCGGAGGCTTACGAACTGGAATTTTTCCCAACAACCTTTTTCATAGACATGAAAGGTGAAGTGGTGGCCACTCACATCAGTATATTGAAGAAAGAAGAGGTCGTGAGGCAGATTAGAGCGTTGATTGAGGGATCCGCACCATAGCCGGCCAGATGGTCTTATGAACGCCTTAGATTGGATACTGCTCGCTATACGGTGGGGCCACGCCGTGTCCGCTGTGGCATGGGTGGGCGGTGGGGTCTTCTACCTGATGGTGCTTCGTCCAGCCATTCGGCAGACCCGGGGCCTGCCCGCCGACACCGGGACGGCGATAGGGGTCGAGTTCCGGGGCCTGGTCAGCACCGCCATCGCAGTCTTGCTGATTACCGGTGTTATCTTGTCCGTCTCAAGACTGACAGAAGACACCATCACCAGTCCTTACGTGATGGTGTTGGTTTTGAAGATAGCCTTGGCGCTCTACATGTTTTACGTCGTCCGGTTCATGCGCCAGAACAGTTATCCCGATGATCGAGAACCGGGAGATTCCCGATGGCAGAGGCTGCTTGGCCGCCTTACTGGAACAACCGCCATTTTGGTGACTGGCATAGTAGTGATAGGATTGTCGGATATCCTTGATAGCCTGCTGGAAAACGCCCTAGTCTCGTAACCTACTAGCCAAGCTGGAGAACTGATGAAGAAAGACCTGATGGATATACTGGCTTGCCCAGTGTGCAAGGGGGATTTGGAATTACGCTCAGAGGAAGAAGAAGGCGATGATGTCATTGTCGGCAGTCTCGAATGCGTGGCATGTAGCGAGTCTTACCCGATCGAGGGTTCGATACCCAATTTGCTCCCGCCGGAACTCCGGAGAGAACTAGCCTAATAGGCAAGAGGTAATAGAACGGAGAAGACCCCGCAGTATTTCTACTGCGGGGTCTTTTTTCGTTGCAAGATTGGCGGTTGGGTTAGCCTTCTCCGGTTAGGACTTGAACCACCTGTGGGGCCAATTCTTCAGCTCGGGTGCGGAGGGCTTCTCTGGTCATGTTCTCGATTGGATGAGCGGTAAAGATAGTTGGGTAGTCTTCAGCGCCCCACATCTTGGCCATACCCTTTGCAGTCGGGATAAAACGGTCTGTACAGATGGTGGCTGAGGGTATGCCGGCGTTCTCCACGTGAATCCCGTCGTGCACACTGCACGCACTGCAGG
>CAJWGH010000263.1 GCA_913031095.1 uncultured Chloroflexota bacterium
CTGAAGCTTTTTACCAAGCATGTAGGTCTGCTGGATACCCAGACTCTCCAGATCACAATCATCCAGATTCTACTGGAGTAGGCCCAACTCCGTTGAACAATCCTAACGGTATAAGAATGAGTACAGCGTTAGGATATCTTGATCAGGGCCGGCACCGACTGAACCTAACGATCCGTGCTAACTGCCAGGTCCGCCGGATCCTGTTCGAAGGCAAAAGAGCGATTGGAGTTGAAGTAGAAAGCGGAGACGAGGTTTTCCAAGCCGAGGGTTCTGAGATAATCCTGAGTTCAGGTGCAATCGGATCTCCCCAGATACTTATGCTTTCCGGTGTGGGGCCTGCCGCGCATTTAGAAGAATTCGATATCCCCGTAGTACATGATGCGCCTGGGGTCGGACAGAATATGAGAGACCACCCTTCTGTGTGGGTGACGTGGCGAACGAAACCAGGTGTGGATTTGGATGGGACAGCTCCAAGAATGCAAGCTACTCTTCGTTATACCGCTGATGGGTCAGATTTGCGAAATGATATGAAAGTGTCGATGCAATCGTTCGCAACGGAGCGAATTAATCGCGGTGGAGATCGCATGCAGCCAGTGGGAATTCGTATGACTTCTGGGATACAACTCGCAGAAGGATCAGGGGAGCTTAGGCTCCAATCTTCTGATCCAAAGGAACAACCGTTCCTTGATTATCGATATCTTCAACACGAATTTGACAGACAGCGTCTAAGGGAGACACTCCGGATTTGTGTGGCTTTAGGAAACGACCCCGCATTCAAAGACATCATCGAAGAACGTATAGAACCCACGGATGAAGAATTGGCTTCTGATGAAGCACTAGATGAATATCTGTATCGAGAAGTCACGACTCAACAGCACATATCATGTACTTGTAAAATGGGCCCTTCTACCGATCCGATGGCGGTAGTTGACCAGCATGGTAGAGTTCATGGTTTAGAAGGCCTTAGGGTTGCAGACGCCTCTATTATGCCGAATTGCGTTAGGGCCAACACCAACGTTACCACCATGATGATTGGAGAGAGAGTCGCAGACTGGATAAAGCAAGGCAAATAAACTGCTTGGAAACCGCTACTATTAGAAAGGTCCGTCCCGAATACCGGGACGGACCTTTCTAATAGCTGTCCATACGGTGCAATGAAGTTAAAATATAGCCAGAGGGTTAGTGGGGGATCCTGTAGCGTTTTTGAACCGGAGTGGGGCCACCACGAACATGAACTCATACCGGTTCAGCCGCTCGCAGACCCCCGCGAGTTCCTCACAATTACCGGCGTCTATAAGCCATAGCCCCATGCCTACAATGCCGACCCGGTGTATCGGTAACCCGATTCCTGGGTAACCGCTTGGGTCGGCGTCTTGGGAGGCATCTCCGCCCACAACGGAAATTCCTCGCTCTTTCAGCCAAGGAAGAGTCTCAGCGTGGAGACCAGGACGTCCGGAATCTGGCGCGCCTTTTTCGAGGCGTCGCTTGTACCAGCCCAGCCGTAACATCAGAGCGTCGCCCTCCTCCAGACGGACGCCCTGGGCCTTCTCGGCGGCTTCTAAATCCTCGGTGAACACGCCGTCACCAGCTTCAAGCCAATCCACGCCGCGTACCTTGGCGATATCCAACATAATGCCGCGGGTGATGATTCCGTTCTGAGCATTGTCTATGTTTAGCACGGTCGCTTTGGACTCGCTGCCGACGTCTGCTGGGTCAAAGCCGTTGTAGAGCTTGCCGTTCCAGGTTTGGTGGCACAGCGCGTCCAGGTGGGTGATGGTCAAACCATGGTATGAGAAGCCGAGAAAATCGGATGTTCCTCCGCCGCCTTGAGCTGGGACGGTGTCGCCGGCCCGAATCATATAATGCAAGGGAGGGATCGTAGTGACATCGGCGGCAGTCTCTGGGACTACCAGTCTAGAGCAGGTAACGCTGATGCCCTCTTTAACCAAGGCTGCGGCTTGGGCGCGCTTGGCATCGGTGATTAGGTTCAGGGTGCCTAATTGGTCGTCTCTACCCCAGCGTCCCCAGTTGCTGAGGGAGTCCATCCAATCGATGACTTGTTCTTCCGTGGGTATCTGTACGGCCATGGTCCTCTCCTGGTATTTGCGGTTTCTCTCGGATTATTCTGTGGCTAGCCCGGCTATTGTGCCATCTACGTATAGGATCTCTATGGTGCGTGAGACGGCTTCTTCCAGCTGGGCGTGACCGGCTTGATCCAGGTGTGCGCCTAGTCCGTCTACTATGTCTGAGATGGACTTTTGGCCGTCGATTTCCGATATTACGGCGGCGACCAGCGGGCTGCAGGGTAAGCCTTCTGGCTGAGATACGGTGTTCAAGACATGCCCTTGAACGAACTCCCCTTCCGCTAAGACCGGTTTACGCTGGACCTGGATGCCCTCAGTGAGCCGAGGAACGGCGTTTAATATCTGGTTCCGCTGCGGGTCTGAGGCTAAGGCTGCCAACCACTGGGTGCGGGCCTGGCGTTCCGCCTCAACCGCCTTGACGCTCTCAACGAATTCCTCCGGCGCTTGGCCGCGGTCGAGTACCACTCGCTCATAACCCCTGGGAGGTTGGCCGGCCACTGCCTGGATGAAGCTGTGACGGGGTGAATAGTGATCCTTCT
>CAJWGH010000264.1 GCA_913031095.1 uncultured Chloroflexota bacterium
ACCTAACCGTAAGTTGATCACGTTATCGGCATAAAAGGAAAGAGCCCTGAGGATTCGCTGGCGCAACGTCATCAAGTGACGGGTAATCGGCCACTGATTTTTGGAAAGGACATAAGAAGTTTGATGCAAGATAAGAAACGTATGACCACAAGACTGAAGGAGCTGTTCGAGCGCCCGGAGATCTTCGTTTTGGCAGGCGGTATGAATGCTATGGGCGCCAAGATGGCAGAAGTACTGGGATTCGAAGCGTTTTACATGTCCGGGGGGAATACTTCAGCCCAGCTGATGGGTTGGACAGAGGGCGGCACCAGTATGAGGGACATGGTGGATAATGCCCGGCGCATCGTTAATACCGTGGACATCCCGGTGTTTGTAGATATGGACACTGGATATGGGGACGCAATCACGGTACACGAGACCGTAAAAGAGTACATCCGTGCCGGGATAGCGGGCACTCATCTCGAGGACCAGACCTATCCGCCCAAGTCGGGGCCACGCCGGCGATGTGTTTCCATCGAAGAGATGGTAGGCAAATTAAGGTCCGCCATCGACGCCAAGATGGAGCTCGATCCAGACTTCGTCATCGTGGCTAGATGCGATTATGCCGGTGTTCCAGGGGCGACTTTCGAACAGGTGATGGAGCGCTGCTTGGCTTATAAGAGCCAGACCAATGTGGATGTGGTATGCCCTGCCGTAGCATCTTGGGAAGAGAATATGGAGAGTATCCAACGTATTCCCGGCCCGGTTCTGCCCTTGTTCACCCACGGGAGCCAGACCCATCCGAGCTTGGAAGAATTGCAAGATGCAGGGGCCGCTGCGGCTTGGTATCCCTCACTAACCACTATGGCGGCGCTTCAAGCATCCTGGGATTTCCTAAACGAATTTCAGGAAAGAGGAACCGGCGCCATCGACGATTTCTTGGCAAGTGCGTCCCAAAGCAAGTGGGGCGTGGCCAGCAACGGTAACGTCCTTGGGGCGCAGCGCATACGGGAGATGGAGGACAGATACCTACCCTAGTGTGAGGTCCTTCATCAGACCCTTGCGGTAGTGAAAGAACTCACGGTCGTCGAACCTGGCCTCGGCACGGGCGGCTAAAGAATGGTCGCCTAGCGTCGCTGCATCAAGGTCCAGGCCCTGCCATCCGGGGCCTGCTTACGATCTTTGACCGACACTCGCTAGAAGAGTGTCAAGTATCGATCGATCTCCCATGGTGTTACCTGGCGCCGGAATTCCCGCAATTCGGCTTCTTTTAGGGCTACAAATTCTTCGTAGATAACACCCAATGACTCCTGGATCACTTCGTCTTGTTTCAACTCCGCCAACGATTCGTCCAGGGTCTGAGGTAATATTCGGATCCCACGAAGCCGGAGCTCCTCTAGGCTTAGACTGTATAGATTCCCCAGATTAGGTTCTCCGGGGTCTAGATCTCTTCGTACTCCATCCAAGCCAGCCATGACGTAGGCGCTGAGGGCTAGATAAGGATTTGCTGCCGACGACATACTGCGTTCTTCAAGCCGGCCAGGTCCGGGAGTGCGGACCATCTGGGTCCTGTTGTTGTCTCCATACGTTATGTTCGCGGGGGTCCACAGGAAATCAAAATTGGTGAACGTTATTCCGGGTTCCACCTGCAGCCGCTTATAGCAATTTATAGTCGGTGACATGACCGAACACAACGCAGGTGCATGGGCAAAGATCCCGCCGATGAACTGATAGGCGAGCGGCGACAAGCCCAACCCTCGTGGGTCTTCGTCATCAAGAAAAAGGTTCTCATCGGTGACAGCGTCGGCCAGGTGGTAGTGGATATGGCCGCCGTTCCCGACCCGGCCGGTGAAGGGCTGGGCCATGTGGGTGGCGATAGCGCCTATCTCATGGGCGAACTCGCTCGCCATCATCTTGAAGAACGTGTAGCGGTCAGCCGTTGTCAAAGCGTCCGAGTATGCGAAGTTGATCTCGTATTGGCCATTGCCGTCTTCGTGCTCGGCCTGGTAAGGCTCCCAACCCAGACGGCTCATCGCATCCATCATCCGGCGAAGGTATCCGACAGCGACTGACGTTCCCTTAGAGTCGTAGCAAGGATATCGAAGGTTATCTACTTTGTTGGGGTCCCAAACGTCGATAGAACCGTCTTCTTTCTTGGTGACCAGGTGGTGCTCTGGCTCGAGCCCTACTTTGAAGGTGAACCCGCTACTGCGCACTCGCGACAGGACGCGTTTCAAGTTTTGCCGAGGACAAAAGAGATGCGGTTCCCCATCAACGAACAGGTCACTCGCGAAGCGAGCGACGCCATCGGTCCACGGGACCAGCGTGTAGGAGTCCAGGTCGACCCGCGCCGCCATGTCATGTGAATTTGGGGCTTGTCCCAGACCCGGGATAGCTGACCCGGCGAACGGGACTCCATCATCGATCAGTCTGTCCAATTGGTCGGCCGGAACCAGTTTCACCTTGGGGGAGCCGTGTAGGTCGACGAACTGGGCAAGCAGATAGCGAACGTCGTCGTTCACTATCTGTTCCCGGACCTCTTCTCGCGTAGCCGTCGTCAATGGAGTTGTTCCGGCATCGGTTGGGATGTTGGGGTCTGTTCAAGCAGGATAGACCGGAGAGGACGGCGGACGGCGGAT
>CAJWGH010000265.1 GCA_913031095.1 uncultured Chloroflexota bacterium
GGAATTATACCGAATCAATAGGTCTGTAAACGGTATAGTAGCAGATTCCACCATGATACCTAATATGGTACAGATCAGGAGGCGGGTTGGGCTATACGGGGTTGGGAGCGTACGGGGAAGGGGTGTCGGTTTGGAAGACCTTGACCGGTCGCCATGTGTTGGTATGCCAGTCGAATTTGACCAACGCGACGAAAATGCCCTGAGAGTTGTAGGCGCGGCATTCTTCCAAGGACCCAGATTCCAATTCTGGCTGGCCGAGAGAGATTGCCTGGCCGTTGCGCAGATGTTCTTCGGCCTGAGTCGCCAGAGTTATGCTTTTTAGGCCCGTGAGTACCCGGTCTACAGGATAGAGGTACTTCTGCCAGCCCTCCGGGCTATCCGTGGCCTCATCAAGCTGTTCTAGAGTCACCGACTTGTCAGCGGGAAAGCCGCCGCAAAGTAAACGCACTAAATCGGTAATGTGGGCTCCACAGCCTAATGCCTCGCCGAGGTCGTGGGCCAAAGAGCGGATGTAAGTTCCCTTGCCGCACTCTACTTCGATGATCAACTTGGGGTAATCGAACTCCAAGATTTCGATCCCATGGATTTCCACGGGCCGTGCTTCGCGTTCAACTTCTATGCCAGCGCGGGCAAGTTTATAGAGTCTCTGCCCGTCCACTTTGATGGCGCTGTACATGGGCGGAACCTGATTTACCACCCCGACCCAAGGCTTGAGACTTTCTTCGACCATTTCTTGGGTGAGGCCGGGAATCTCGGCGGTTTTCACCACCTCGCCTTCGGCATCATAGGTAGAGGTCGTGATGCCTAGCGTGATTTCAGCCTGGTAGACTTTCACGCCGCATACGATGTGGTCCATCAACCTGGTTGCCTGGCCGAAGCAGATGGGAAGCACTCCTCTAGCAAGGGGGTCCATGGTGCCGCCGTGGCCAATTTTCTGACGTGGTCCGGTGATGCGCCTGATTTGGCGCAGGGCGTCCATGGATGTTATTCCGGGTGGCTTGAAGAGGTTGATGAACCCGCTGGCAACTGGCGGCTTGGGTTGTTGCTTGGGGATGCAACTTCCGGTGGCCATGCTAGTCGCTCAATACCTGTGATGATTCCGGGTCGAAGGTATCAGGTTCTTGGTCTTCTGGTTTGACCTGGTTCATTAGCCTGAGCAGCTGGTCCGCTTCTTCCATAGAATCGTCTAATTCGTAGGTTAAAAAGGGAGTGTGTTTCATGTTGATACGGTCGCGAAGTTCCCGTCGCAGGAACGAGGCTGCAGACTGTATACCCGCCAAGGCTTCTCGTTTGGTCTGATTGTTGCCCATGACGCTGATGTAGACCCTGGCGCTACGCAGATCCCCGCTGGAGATTACACGAGTGATGCTGATTATGCCGTTGAGCCGGGGGTCTTTAATCGAACGTGTGAGGAGCATGCTAATCTCCTCGCGCAACTGTTCATTAATACGGTCGGTGCGTCTGGACATAGCAGGTGTACCTTCGGGATGCTTGATGAGGCTGATGGGATTGTAAACCCTCAGCCTAAAGACGCTGAGGTAGTCAGAACCCTAGCGCCGGCCCCGGTCCTGGCGGTGGACTTCCAGAATATCGCCTTCCTGATAGTTGTTGAACCCTTGAAGGACCACGCCACATTCCGTACCTGCGTTCATCTCGTTAACTTCCTCTCGGAAATGTCGTAGGCTAGAGATGGTGCTGTCTTCAACAACCTGGCCGTCCCGCATCACACGGACATCTGCATTTCTGACCATGCGGCCTTCAGAAACACGACAGCCTGCTATCTGGGCGCCACGGCGGCCTTCGAATATCTCACGGACCTCAGCGCGACCCACGATGACTTCGGTATAGACGGGGTCAAGCATGCCGTGAAGGGCTTTCTCAACGTCGTCGATCAATTGGTAGATGATGTTGTAACGACGAATTTCAACGCCCATGCGGTCGGCCAGACGCTCTGCACTGGGTTCGGACCCGATAGAGAAACTTATGACAATGGCTTCGGATGCGCTGGCCAATAAGATGTCTGATTCCGTGACCGCGCCGCTGCCGGCATGTAGTATTCGGACTGTGGCGTCTTCATCCACCAATTTTTCCAGTGCGCCACGGACCGCTTCTACACTGCCTTGCACGTCGGCCTTGACTACCAGGTTGAGTTCTTTAATTTGGTCGGTATCGACCTGGTTTACGACTTCTTCAAGGGTGAGGGCCCTGCCTTGGGCAGATTGGGAGCCAGCCTTGGAGCCCTTTTCCGCCAGACCACGAGCTTCACGCTCGCTGGTGGCAACACTTAACGGGTCGCCAGCTTCTGGAACCGATCCGAAGCCAAGAATCTCCGCCGGGCAACCAGGCGGGACTGACTGAACGGCTTTGCCTTGGTCGCTGGTCATGGCCTTGACCCGGCCAAACGCGCCACCAGCTACGATGAAATCGCCGACGTTCAGCGTTCCTTCTTGCACCAAGATGGTGGTGCTGGGTCCGCGCTTGCGGTCTAGCTTTGCTTCAATAACGACGCCTTCGGCAGACTTGTTGGGGTTGGCCTTAAGTTCGCCGATCTCTGCAACCAGCAGGAGATTCTCCAATAGGCTGTCGATGCCGTCGCCCGTCTTAGCGG
>CAJWGH010000266.1 GCA_913031095.1 uncultured Chloroflexota bacterium
ACGCAAAGGTCGGCCCCTCTTACCTGGATTGTGTGGGCGCAGTGTATTCAGGCGAAATCCGGAATGACGATTGGAAGCCTACCCGGTAATTTCAATCAGCCGGCGTAGTTCGATGAGGGCTTGGTTGGGGACTCTGCGTTTGATGGTTACCCGGCGGGGCGGTAGACGCATCTCCATCTCGCGGGCCTGTTCGCCGTTGGTCACGCAAATGTAGGCGAGTCCCAACGGTTTGCCCTCAAACTCACCTGGGCCTGGCACGCCAGTTACCGCAACCCCAAAGTCGGCATTCAGATTGCGGCGCACGGTGTCAGCCATAGCGTTCGCTGATTGTTGGCTGACCACCCCATGCTGGTTCATAACGTCGGCCGGGACACCGTAGGTCTGCAGAGCAGCCTCATCGTAGGCCACAGTCCCGCCCTTAAAGTAATTGATGCTCTCGGGAACGTCGGTGATGCTGTTGGTGAGAGCGCCGCCGGTGCACATCTCGATCACTGCGACGCTAAGACCCTTCTCAATCAGAGACCGTCCGGCGGATTGAGATGGTGTGTCATCATCGTAGCCCCAGATATATTCGCCCAAACGCTCATGTATGGCCTGCTCCACCGGCACGATCAATCCCTGGGCGGTCTGGCTGTCCCTGGCCCGGGCAATGACCCTCAGATGGATGCCGTCGGCTTTGGAGTAGATGCCCAGGTAGGGGTTCTCAACACCAAAGAATTCGGAAATAACCTCGTCAACGGCGCCCTCGGACATACCCATGGTCTTGATGTTGCGGGTGATGGTCACTTCATCTTCGATCAGTTCTGCGAGTTGCGGTTCCACCTGCTCCTCCCACATGGAGTGGTTCTCGTTTGGTGGGCCGGGCATACAGATGATTATCTTGCCATCTCGTTCCGCCCACCAACCGGGGGCCGTGCCGTTGCGATTTGGGACGAAACGGGCAGAAGGAATCAGGTTGGCCTGCTTGATGTTGTGCTGGGGCATGGGGCCGCCCCGGGCGGAGAAGTAACGTTCCAGGTCTTCTACCACTTCCTGCTGTATTGTTGGAATCTCGCCGAACGCAGCAGCAATAGCTTCCCTGGTCAGGTCGTCTTGGGTCGGGCCCAGGCCACCGGTGGTGAATATGATATCCGAGCGCTCCATCCCACGCTTGAGCGCCTCAGTCAGCTTGGGGAGGTCGTCTCCAACGATAGAGACCCACTGGAGTTCTATGCCCAAGGCAGGCAGGCGTCCGGCTATCCAAGAGGAGTTTGTGTCGGTCAACTCTCCCATCAACAGCTCTGTGCCGATGCCCATAATTTCTGCCTTCAATTTCTCTCCGAGGGCACTTGGTCAGTTGCGAGGTGTGCCACCGTCTTCTTCCGCCAATACGGGCGGGTCGGTGGCCATGGCGATGATCGGGTCGATGCGTGAGTTAAGCACGCCGTAAAGATTAGTGTCTTCGCTAAGCATGCTGCCGACTACCACATCTACATAGCGGTATTTGCCATCGGGCGTCTGATCGCCTATATGGACCTCTATACCCTGCTGCCCTCCCCGACGGATGATCACAAAGACCGTATCAGGTTCATCGAGTCCATATAGGGCAGGGTCGTCAATGTCATGGGCCAGGATCAAGTCCATCCTGGGATTCATCAGTGGCAGGAGAGATTCGGCCCACGGCCCGGGGTCCAGCAGTAAGGGGGGTTCTCCGTCCAAGAACCACCTTCCGGTGCCATCTTCTATGACGTATCTGGTGACCTCCTCACCTCTGAAGAACTGGACGACCAATACTGTGTGTTGATCAATATCGTAGAGCCGGCCAAAGGGTGGGTCGTTGGCGAGACGGTTCACTACATAGGCCCACTCGATGGGCACGGTGAATAGGGCCTCCTCCCCAACTAGACGGGCGTATTGGTTCAAGTTGTCGGGCGTGGGCTTGCCGAGGTGGAATTCTATTGTGTTACCGTACCGGTCGAATATAGTTACTGCGGTCTCCGGGGGCTCCAACCCGAATGCGGCGGGGTCTTCAATACTGTCTGACAACGGGCGGGTTACCCTGGGACCGCTCATCAGCAGCGGAGTGCCACCCCACCTCTGTTGAAACACCGGAATGTCAGGTTCTTCGTCGGAGTCACTAGCGATGTACCAGTCCCGGCTGGCTGGGCTCCGGAAATAGGCGATCTCTTCACCGTCATGGACCAACTCCAAGGCGATGATATCTCCATCGTCGATCCGGTAGAGCCAAGTCCTGCTCAGGTCAGGCTGGCTGTTTTCGGTGAGTTGGAGGATAAGAAAGGTCCCTCCAAAGATGAGCAGCACCACCACCAGTAGGATTGAGAGTCTTAGATTCATAGATAGGACCTGTGAAAAGAGTGGCTTAGCCGGGTCGCATCATGGAGGGGATTACCGCCGAATCCACCATACCAAGGAGGCCATCATTGCCATGATCCCAGGCAGGAATAGCCAAGATGAGAACCTGACGAAGTCGTATTCGTTGGCGTCCAGGTTGAATTCCCGGAAAGAGAACTGCTTGGGGCGGATGGAAACCAAAGAGTAGTCTCCAACCAGGAAGTTGGCCGAGTTCAAGAACAAGTCGGACCCGCC
>CAJWGH010000267.1 GCA_913031095.1 uncultured Chloroflexota bacterium
GCCATACCGCGATGCGGTATCGAAATAGTTGATGCCTAGCTCTAATGCCCTGGCTACGGCACGGACCTGGTCGGCCGGCTCTCCACGGACCATCAGGCCTCCCACGTCACCGCAGCCAAACCCAATCTCTGAGACATCCATTTCGATATTGCCGAAACTTCTGTAATTCATGTGTTATTGGGCTGATGGGAACTTGGGGTCGCGGCGCTCCCGAACGGAGTCCAATCCTTCCTGGATATCCTCCCCGAAGAAACCCAGCATCTCCAAAGCCAAGGAGTAATCGAAGGCCATATGCTCTGCCTGACGCAACCACTGGTTTAGAGAACGCTTGGTGTAGCGCAAGGCTTGCTGCGACCCGACGGCCAACCGGTTGGCCACATCCATGGCTTTGTCCATTAGCTCTTCGTGGGGCACTACCTGGCTGACCAAGCCGATGCGTTCGGCTTCGGTCCCGTCCAAAAACTCGCAGGTCATTAGGTAATACTTGGCCTTGGCCATACCGATTAGCATGGGCCATATAACGGCCGCATGATCACCTGCGGCTACCCCTAAACGCACGTGGCCGTCAGTGAATCTCGCCTTCTCTGAGGCTATTGATATGTCTGCCATCAAAGCCACGGCAAGCCCGGCACCGACCGCCACACCGTTGATTGCCGAGATGATCGGTTTGTCCAAGTTGATCATGTTATGGACGATGTCGCGTGCCTCTTCCATGGTTCCAGCGATGACCTTGCCGTTTCCTATTGAGTCCTGGATGAGGTCGAAGTCACCTCCGGCCGAAAAAGCGGTACCGGCCCCGGTGACAACCGCAACCCGGACATCGACATCCCTGGCCAGGTCCAGCCATACAATGCTCAGTTCTTTGTGCAATTTGAAGTTGGTGGCGTTGTATACCTCAGGTCGATTGATGGTTAGGAGAGCCACACCATCTTTGACTTCGATGACCAGATGTTCGTAGGAGCTGTAGTCGTACATGGTTCCTCATGGAATTAGCTGTCAGCCATCGGCTTTCAACTATCAGGGGTTTGGTTAGAAGAGAGACTGATTTTCCGTTAAGCGGTCTAATTCTATTTGAGAGAGACCCAATACCTCTTTGAAGATGTAATCGTTGTCTTCGCCGATGTTACTGTACGGGCCGTACTCCATGGGGGACTCTGACAACTTAGGCGGGTTGGCGGCGGCTATGCCTTCTTTGCCATCCCATTCATAGGCGGGTCTCTCACGGTCCGCCAGATAGAAAGGTGTGGGGCGGTAGAAGTCGCGGGCTTTCAGATGTTCGCTCTCGTACAGGTCTTTGCCCTGGGAGACTATGCTAGCGGGAACACCCGCTTCCTGTAACCGGGTCATGGCATCTTCAGCAGTCTGAGTGGCCGACCATTCACTCACCAGTTGGTCCAACCTATCTTGGTTGGCAAGCCTAGACGCCAGCGAGGCGAATTCCGTGTCTCCGCACCAACCGGGGCTGCCGATAGTCCGGCAGAAAGCTTCCCATTGTTCTTCGGTTTGGACCGCGATGACGCACCACCGGTCTTCACCCTGGCACTGGTAGACGCCGTGGGGTGCCGAGAAAGGATCTCGGTTACCGATTCGTTGGGGCATGCGTCCGTTGGACTGGTAGTCAAGTAGGGCGGGGCCAGCGGTCACCGCACCGGACTTGAATATCGACGATTCCATGGTGGCAGGCTGACCGGTCAAGGAACGACGCAACAACGCACCCATAATCGCCACTGGCTGAAAGGCACCGGTGTGGTAATCAGAATAGGACGTGTTTATGGTGGCAGGCGGCTCGCCTTCATTACCGGACATCAGTGACACACCACCCATATGCTGCACCAATATCCCGTAGGACTTGTAGGTGTAGTAAGGGCCGATTCCACCCAAACCAGTCTGCCACATCAAGATGATGTCGGGACGCAGTCGCCGAAGTTCGGGAAAGTCGATGCCCCACCGGTCTAGGATGTTGCGACGAAAATTGGTCATAAAAACGTCGCTCACTTTGACCAGCTCTTTGAATACTTCCATGCCATCCGGTGTACGGACATCTATGGTGATACGCTTCTTAGCCCGCTGGAATTCCGGCTGGCCACCGCCGCGGGACCAAGCCGGGATGAAGTTCATCTCGTCCAAGACCTTGTTGGTCTCGACCTTGATGACTTCGGCTCCAAGGGATGCAAGGATGCGCCCGGTCATAGGCAGAGCGACATAAGGGCCCAACTCCAAGATCCGGATGCCGGCTAACGGCTTTTTGAAGCCTGGCATGATTAGATCGCTCCCTGAGAGCGAAGGCTAGACAGTTCGGCATCGCTTAAACCCAATTCGCCGCCTAAGATTGCCTGGTTATCCTGACCCAGGTGAGGGGCCGGTTTGGTCGTCGGAGAGACCTCTTCGCTGTCGAAGACGCCCAAGGGATATTTGAGTGTGCCGGCGTCAGCGTGATGCAGGTCGAACCAGAAGTTGCTGGCCTCTAGCTGGGGATCGATCAATAGATCTGACACCGTGTTCACCGGTATGAAGACCAGGTTTCGTTCTTGGCCCTGATGGAAAAGCTCCTCAGATGTGAAGCGGGTGGTGAAGTCGATGACCA
>CAJWGH010000268.1 GCA_913031095.1 uncultured Chloroflexota bacterium
ATGGCAAAGACCCGGCTCAGGTCCATAACCCGAATGTTTTTCAACGGCGCTTGTGGTTCTTGAGAAGAAGGCATTTATCTGGCTTCGTTCCTGTACATTAGATAGAGAATGATCAGATGACGCTGTGCTGTCGCAGGGAAATTAGGTCTTGGTCTGAATAGCCCAACTCTTGGCCGAATATCTCCGTGTTATGCTGTCCGAGCAAAGGTGCAGGCTGGGAATCAGTGATGTCCTCTCCCGGCAGCCGCACTGCCATCCCCGGGTAGCTGGCCCGGCCTGCTACTGGGTGGTCCACGTCGACGAAAAAATCCCGGGCTTGCAGGTGTGGGCAATCGACCAGGTCACCTGCGTCTTGGGCCATTCCAAATACCAGGCGGTTTTCCCCCGATGCTAGGAACAGCGGCATCCGGTCCCATTGAGCGAGGCCTTTGATTAACAGTTCCTTGAGTTCCTCACCATGGGCGACACGGCCCGCGCCCGTTGCAAACTTCTCATCTTGCAACTCCTCAAGTCCGATCAACCGGGCTATGGTCGACCAGGGTTGAGAGCCTTGGACTGAAGGGGCCACGTATCCATCGCGGGCGGGCACCAATTCCTCAAAGCCGGCCCCTCTGACCGGGCGCCGGCCTTTTACGGCCCCCATATAGTTGTAGTAAGGCAGGGGTTGGACCAAGTGGCCACCCAAACATTCAGCGGCGGAGACATCTACGTGTTGGCCTACTCCGGACGTGAGTCTGGCGAATAGCGCCACCTGAGTGGCCGAAGCGGCATTGGCGCCCGCTACGTAGAAAGACTGGTCCAAAACATTCCGTAATGGGGGTCGGTCGGAGTCGCCTGAGTGGTACATAAGGCCGCTCAGGGCATAAGTGACGATGTCTGTCGCCTGGAAATCTTTGTATGGCCCTGTCTGACCAAACGGCGCGATGGATGTAACCACTAATCCGGGGTTAACCCTAGCCAAAGCATCGTAATCCAAGCCGAGTTCCTTGGACTGAGCTGGTGGGTTGTTGTGCACAAGGGCATCGGCGTTACCCAATAGCCGGTCGAATATCTTTCGGCCAGTAACGGTTGATGGGTCAAGGGTCACGCCCTTCTTGTTGGTGTTGAGGTACAGAAAGGTCAGGCTTTTCTCCGCGTCTGGGTCGTTGCCGGCAAATGGGCCCATGCGGCGGCTAGCGTCTCCGGTCCCAGGCGGTTCAACTTTGATAACCTCTGCGCCATAATCCGCCAGTATTTTGGAGCACCAGGGCGCCGATATTCCAGAGCCCAAGTCCAGCACCTTGAGCCCGTCGAGCAAATCAGCAGGCATCAGTCCTCCAGCTCCCAGATCAGCGGCAGACTCTGGCCATTCTTGGGTATCACCACCGTACCTCTGCCAGAAGCCGTTTGGTCTCCTCGATTGTTGGTGAGGTTGACCTCGCAGTCTACATGGCCATAGTTGCCTACCTCGCGGACAGCTGTGACTGCGCCGGATGCCGTTATGATGTCACCGGGGTAATCCATTCCCCGGTGTTCTACATAAAAGCGTTTGAACCAGCCTTCAGGGCCCGCGAATTTAATCATCAACTGACCAAGGTACTGGTTCTTGAGCGAGCCATTAACAACGACGTTGGGCAGACCCTGGTGTACCTGGGCGAATGGCAGGTCCCAGTGGATACGGGCATAATTGCCGTTTGCGGCGGCCCAGCGCACCAAATGCGTAGTTGTGAGGGGGCCTTTTACAACTGCCTCCAATTCCATGCCAACCGATATGTCTTCGAAGTGCTTCTGGTTACCGCTTGTATGCACTGAGCGAGGCACTGTGTGGTCGGGCGCAGGTGGAGAGATAACCACCGATTCCAAACCCTGCCCGGAATCAGCGGCTGCAGCCACTTCCTCTCCCGGCGGCCTGCTGCGGTGGATGCTGACACGGTCGGCGACGCTGATCGGATCTCCATGCTGGTTGGTCTGAATCTCCCGGCGGACTATGAATACCAGAGGGCCGGATCGGCCTTCTTTCTCAAAGATATCCATGACCTTGAACTGGCGGGTTACCCAGTCGCCTGTGTAGGCTGGGCGGAGGAACTGCCAGTCGCTGCCTCCGTTCAGACCATAGCTGTTGAAGGGCAACGGGACGTCGAAGTGGGACTCCTGGCCAGCGCCGAAATATCCGATGGACGGCGCTATGTCCTTCCAGGTCGCCAGCGGAGGACAGAGCAAGCCTTTAAAACGGCTAGCTTCAGCCACAGCTTTATCAACATATAGAGGATTTAAGTCCTCGGTGGCGTCAGCCAAGTCGTAGGCCATTTCGTCACTGAGCGGGAAGCGGTTCTTCTCGGGTTCGGTCTCGCTGCCAATCAGGGCACGGACCTCGGGAGTGATCAAACTCTCAGACATGGGATATGCTCCAAAACACAATTGTCGGTCGGTATGGCACAGGCGTGCGGCGAGTGCAGTTTAGCATACCTCAGACACAGTGACCGGTGTATCATGTGAGGCAGCTAATAGTGGCTGACAAAGCACTTTGATCCAAGATATGGGGAAAAAATGACTCCGAACGAGTTTATCGAAGACGCCTTCAACACCGAGCATGAATATC
>CAJWGH010000269.1 GCA_913031095.1 uncultured Chloroflexota bacterium
CAGCATCAATGGTGATCCCTCACGACTGGCCGTGGGAGGCGATAGCGCCGGTGGTAACCTGGCCGCGGCTATGTGCCTCATGGCGGCAGACCGAGGTGGCCCGGAGATCGCGTTGCAGGTGCTGGTATATCCCGTTACCGACGCCAGATCGGACACGGCGTCTTACGGTAGAAACGCAGAAGGTTACTCCCTTACCAAGATCACCATGGAGTGGTATTGGGACCAATATCTGAGCAGCAAGGACGACGCGGCCAATCCCTACGCAGCGCCTCTACGGGCAAAAAGCCTGGTCGGTCAGCCCAGCGCCCTGGTGATTACGGCTGAGTTCGACCCTCTATGTGACGAAGGTGAGGCCTATGCCAAACGCCTCACTGAAGCCGGAGTGGAGACTACCGCCACTAGATACGATGGCATGATTCACGGTTTTTTCAGCATGGGCGCCGTGGTGGACAAAGGCCAGGAGGCTGTTGATGAAGCGTCCAAGGCGTTGCGAAGGGCGTTCGCAAGGTCCGGTGCGCTGGGTGCCGCCGACTAAATTTAGGACTAATCAGGAATCGAGGGGTAACAATAAATTAACTTGTAGCCCGTTTGTTTTCTGGCATGCCGTCTGTAGCGCAGAGACTGGGCGTTAAATAAGTCGAAATTATATCCGGGGTCGATTTCCGACCATAGAGAGGTGATCAGTGGCTACTTCCGCAGCTGTCAGCGTTACCGTTTGGTATGACTACACTTGACCGTATTGCTACGTCGGCCTGGGCAGGCTCGACATATTGGCCAAGGAATTCCCTATCTATGTGGACCGTAGACCGTATTTACTAAGGCCGGAACGTCCCCCGGAAGGCGAAGAACGCCGCCTATTTGATGGCGAGACCCAAACAGAATTGAACCCGGAGATGCAGGAGCGGGCGCGCGGTGCGGGCCTGGTTATGAGCCGGCCTGAGTGGTCGCCTAATACACTACGCGCTCACGAGGCCACCGTCCACGCCAAGATGCAAGGGAAGGACGGAGAATTTCACCATTTGGCTTCAGAGGCTTATTGGCGCTTGGGGTCGGACATTAACGACTTAGATGTTTTGAAGGGTATCGCCGAGGCTTCCGGGATGGACTGGAGTGATCTAGGCCCTCGCATAGAGTCTGGAGAGTTCCGTACTAAGGTCATGGAAGAGTACGAAGCTGCGAAAGAGTTGGGCGTGGGCGGTACTCCAACCTACATGATTGCCGGCGAACTCCATAAGGGCGACGTCGGCATCGACGAACTGCGGCAAGCAATCAGATCCGCTGCCGTAGCCTGAGAAGTGGCTTCTGACGACTCGGTGCTGATCATTGGTGCCGGAATCTTCGGACTGACGGCCGCTTTGGAGTTACAGCGAAGAGGACACCACGTTACAATCGCCGATCCTGGCCCGGTGCCCCATCCCATGGCTGCTTCCAACGACGTTAGTCGTATGGTTCGTATGGACTACGGTGGAGACGGTCTCTATTCCTCTTTAGGAGCAGACTCCATCGAAGGGTGGCACCGATGGAATGCAAGTTGGGGTCGGGATCTTTACCATGAAGACGGGTTACTTATTACTTGTAGCATACCCATGGTTGCAGGCTCGTTCGAACAGGACTCCTACAGCCTTCTTACCGGCCGTGGGTTTCCTCTGGAGAAACTCTCTCCCGGGGACTTGGCGCAGAGCTACCCTCACTGGAACTCGGATTATTACATCGATGGCTACTTCAACCCCAGGGCCGGTTGGGCTGAGGCGAATGAGATCATTGCCAGCCTTGCTCAAGACGCTGCCGACATAGGGGTTGTGATAGTCACTGGATTCTCAGCTACCAGCTTGCTTCAGGACGGCGTTAAGGTCACGGGGGCTGTATCTACTGAATCCGCAGAGCTTCGGGCGGACTGGGTAGTGGTGGCTGCCGGGGTTTGGACGACTAGATTATTGCCTGATCTGGCTAATCGGATGTGGCCGGTGGGCCAGCCCATTTTCTACTTCAAACCGACTGATATCGATTCATACCGGCCGCCGTCATTCCCGCCATGGGGCGCCGATATACCCCGCAGCGGCTGGTACGGGTTTCCTGCCAACTCCCAGGGGGTGGTCAAGTTGGCCAACCACGGGCCCGGGAGAAGGGTCCATGCGGATGCCGATAGAGTGACGGGTTCAGAGGAAGAGGCCAATTGCCGGGAGTTTCTGGCCCAATCTCTGCCATCTCTGGCGTCACTCCCCTTACACGGCAGCAAGATGTGTCTCTACTGTGATACCTGGGACGGAGATTTCTGGATCTCACGAGACCCGGAGCAAGACGGGCTCGTAGTCGCCACCGGGGGCAGCGGGCATGCTTTCAAGTTCGCCCCGGTTTTGGGTGGGCTGATCGCCGACGCGCTAGAAGGAACCAAGAACTCCTATAGCGAACGGTTCGCTTGGCGTTCTCTGGGAGAGATCAAGAGCGAGGATATCCGCTACACCGGCGAGTAGCTCAGACCGCTGCCGGAACAGCTTTCAGTGAAGGCAGGACTTCCTTGGCAAACAACCGCATGCTCTTTTCGACCTC
>CAJWGH010000270.1 GCA_913031095.1 uncultured Chloroflexota bacterium
TGGGGAACGTTTCTATCGAGTGTCCAGGAACGAACCAAGTGGTCTTCATCCCAAGCCGATCGAACAGATTCAGCAAACGTGGAGTACCAACTTCCCCAGCGAACATGCCCCTCGATATGTCGTCTGGCGAATCTTCGCCGCCGTAGGAGCCCAACCACCCGCAAACGGCGTCAAGGTCCACCCCAAATGCACAGGAAATATTCTTATCAGCCATAATTCTTCCCTCCTATCGCAGCATATGTGTACCGCGATACCGCCCGGAGTATACAGAATCAGCCAAACCCAGCGGACATCTCTATTTAATTACCGGTCTCCCAGGTGATCAACACCTCTCGCATATCCAAGCGCCAAATGGGAACGAAGCCTGTTTCGTTGGCGGCGAACAACCGATCGAAATTGTCTTCAATCAACAGGCGTGCGCGCTCGCGGTCCTCGGGCTTAGTCACTCGATCCAAGAGAACCTTCTCAACCGCTTCATCTTTAACCAGAATCTGCTGATTCTCCCACCAAGGGCGCTCCGGGAGCACATAAACATCCGGGAATATTCCCATGTCCCACAGGACGGGCATAAGCTGACCCTGGCCGGGTAGCACCGACTGCTCTTCTCCATACAACAGTTCGAAAATCTTTGCGCACCGATTGGGCGGAGGCTCGCTCCAGACGGTAATCATAACCCGGCGAGACGCGGTAGCATCAAGTTGGCGGATAAAGCCAGAGATATCTCGAACAAAATAAGTGACGTCGGCAGTAAAAGCTATATCGCCCGCGAGTCCTTTGATCTCCGCCAGTGAGGACGGAATCAACCGAGCATTGCCGATGCTAGCCTCTCGAGCCAGAGACTCGAACTCCGCACCCATTCCCCTCGACGGCTCGATATTGAGGACCTCCTCACACCGCAAGGCAAGAGGGAGGCCGACTCTACCAGCTCCTCCACCAACGTCCACCACAATATCGTCCGGCTGCACATAAGATGCGATAGCCACCATGTTCCGGTCTAGCTCACGTCGTGGATCAAACCTGAACTGGCGGGCGGCGGCGGCCCAATGGTCGCCGCCTGAGGGCGGCCCATATATCCGCAAGTTCTGAGCTTGCACGGCGTCAATACGGGCGGCATATGTTTCAGCAGGAGTCATTCCTAGCTATCCTAGAAAAGTCTAATCCATGAAATCATGTTTCATAGGAGCGGAATCGGGGCCCGTCCAAACGCATGCCATGGTCTGTAACAGTGCCGTGCCTTAATGCAGCCAAACCCTTGACCCAACCAGTTCCGGCCCGATACACGGTTATGCATCTAAGTCGAATAGGGTAGTCCCAATCTTAGCGACGTCGCCGTCAAGATAGACTCAGATCTAGCAGGCGACGTATAGGCACGAATGTGTTTCAAACCCGGAATTACTCCCCCACTAACCTTTTGACTAAAATAAAAGCCCTCCTAGATCAGGGGCCTCAGAAACAAATCTCAATAAAATGGTGGGCCCGGTTGGGATCGAACCAACTACCAGACGGTTATGAGCCGTCTGCTCTACCAGTGAGCTACGGGCCCCTGAGGTTCAGTAAAAGGCGAGCTGCAATGACAATCCCACCCTAGGTTAGCTTAGTCCTGGGCTTTTAAGGGTGTCAAGGAAGTCGAATGGAGGCTAGACCAGGCCTAGGTGTTGGCGGTAATCGGGGTCCCAGTCTGCAATCAGGCCACGCTCTAGTGACTCTGCCTCAGAGACACGAGGGGTCGCCTCGCCAGTTGTCGGAACTTTAGCGACAACTGCGTCTTTCACCAGACCTTGGTATGTCTCGGAATCCACGCCCAGCAAGTCCTGGAGAACGCCCTCATTGTGTTGGCCAAAGGTCGGGGAAGGGCCTTGAATAGCCAACGGGCTGTTAGAGAACTTATAAGGCCGCCCCATGAATAACCGGGAGCCCATCTTTCTCTCTTTAGGGTAGTCCACTCGCTCCAAGAAGCCTCGGCTCTTGAACTGAGGGTCGAAGTGGATATCTCGGCTATTCAACACAGGGCCGGCCGGGATCCCCACACCCTGGAGAAGGTGCATCAACTCGTATCGATCGACGCCTGATGTCCATTCCTTGATAATCTCGTCTATCTGGTCGTGGTTTTTCTGTCGGGAAAGCAGGTCTGAAAATTCTGGGTCAGTAGCCAATTCTGGTTTACCCATGAGTCCGCACATGCCGGACCAACTTTCGTCGTCACCCACCGACAGCGTTATCCACTGGTCTTTGCCCAATGCTGGATAGCAGCCCTGGGGCGCTCGATAAGGATGGCGGTTACCTATCCGACCTCCTTCTCGACCGTTCACCTGCGCGTCCATAATGTACTCAGACATGAACATAACACCTGCTTGGTACATGCCGATGTCAGCCCATTGGCCCTGGCCCGTCTTGTTGCGGTAACGCAACGCTGAGCCAATCGCGAACAGCGCGGTCCAGGTAGACAGGAAATCCACAAACGACGCGCCAGCTTTAGCTGGGCCTTGATCTTTATAGCCGGTAATCCAGCAGTGACCGTGCGTGGCTTCCTGTGTAGTG
>CAJWGH010000271.1 GCA_913031095.1 uncultured Chloroflexota bacterium
ACGGCGTCGACCAAGAAAAGGTATACCAGGCGTTGGTAGAAGTTCGCGGTAGCCACCGAGTGGACGACCCCAGAGCTGAAAACCATTACCGATCTTTGGACAAATACAGCGTCGACCTGACCCACTTAGCACGGCAAGGTAAATTGGACCCGGTGGTCGGCCGAGACGAAGAGATCCGCCAAGTGATGCAGACATTGACCCGACGTAAGAAGAACAACCCTGTAATCATAGGCGAGGCCGGCGTGGGCAAGACCGCCATCGTCGAGGGTCTGGCCACCCGTATCGTGGCCGGAGACGTTGCTGATTCCCTCAAAGGCCGCCGTGTGCTCGCTCTGGACATGGGAGCGTTGGTCGCCGGCTCTAAGTTCAGGGGAGAATTCGAAGAACGGCTGAAGTCGGTCATGGACGAGGTCAAGCAGGCCCACCGTGAAGTGATCCTATTCCTTGATGAGATACACATGATGGTGGGAGCCGGCGCAGCCGAGGGCGGCATCGACGCCAGCAACATGCTTAAGCCGGCCTTGGCTAGGGGAGAGTTGCAATGCATCGGCGCCACAACTCTGGACGAATACCGAAAATACATCGAGAAAGACTCGGCTTTAGAGCGCCGTTTCCAATCGGTAATCTTGGATGAACCAACCGTGGAGGAGACGGTCGACATCCTGCGCATCCTGAGGCCCCGCTACGAAGCCCATCACAAGGTAGATATCGACGACTCCGCCCTGATAGCGGCTGCCCGTCTAAGCAACCGCTATGTGACTGGGCGCCAGTTACCCGACAAGGCCGTTGATTTCATAGACGAGGCAGCAAGCAAGCTGCGGATCGACGCCGAGAGCTTGCCTGCAGACGTGAAGAACAAGGAAGAACGTATCGCAGAGCTTCTGGACCAGGAAGAGGCCGCTGCTCGGCGTACAGAATACGACCGCGCCGCCGAGATTAGAGTCGAACGACTGCGATTACAAGAGGAATACGAGTCCGAGCGTAGCAGCTTGCTCAACAACCCGAACATGGACATGGTGGTAACCGAGCTAGACATCGCCGAGCTGGTCTCCAAGTGGACTGGCATTCCCACCGGACGTTTATTAGAAGGTGAGGGTGAGCGGCTGGTGCACATGGAGGATAACCTCCATAAGCGGATTATCGGACAGGAAGAAGCTGTAATCGCAGTGGCGGAGGCAATACGCCGTTCCCGCGCCGGTCTGAGCGACCCGCGACGCCCGATTGGCAGCTTCATATTCCTGGGCCCCACGGGCGTGGGTAAGACTGAGTTGGCCAAGTCATTGTCCCTATTCATGTTCGACGACGAGTCGAACATGGTGCGCATCGACATGTCAGAGTACATGGAGAAACATTCCGTGTCACGGCTCATCGGCGCGCCTCCTGGCTACGTGGGATATGACGAGGGCGGTCAACTCACCGAGGCTGTGCGCCGCCGACCTTACAGAGTGGTGTTATTCGACGAGATAGAGAAGGCACATCCCGATGTGTTCAACATCCTACTCCAGGTCCTTGAGGACGGGCGGTTGACCGACGGCCACGGCAGGACCGTGGATTTCCGGAACACTGTGATCATCATGACCAGCAACCTAGGCACATCTGGTATCGGGAGGCAAGCCACTGGGTTCCGAACAGACGGCACAACCGGTGAGAATGAGGGCAAGAAACTCCAAGATTCCATTAACGCCGCTCTGAAAGACACGTTTCGGCCTGAATTCTTGAATCGGATAGATGAGACGATCGTCTTCCACCCGCTGACTCAAGAAGAGATCGGGCGGGTCGTAGGCCTGATGATTAAAGACGTTCAGAGCCGTCTGGAAGAGAGGGGGATCACCTTTGAGTTGACCACGGACGCCAACATCTGGCTTGGCCGAGAGGGCTACGACCCAGTCTATGGAGCAAGGCCGTTGCGCCGAGCGGTGAGCCGCTTCCTAGAGAACCCAATGTCCGAGGGAATACTCTCCGGTGAATTCACCTCAGGCGACCATGTCCTAGTGGACGCGGAGACAGATGGGCTCGTGTTGTCTAAAGTGGCAACGCCTGCCTCTGAGATGGGGTACCAGAAAGAAGACAAAGCCTTAACTTCGGCTTCCCACTTCCCGGCTAAATGATTTAAAACCCTATCCTTCCAAATTTGGCCAGGTTAAAGTGAGGTCGTACTCAAACAAAACTTGGGATGATCACTAGATCTTGATCAGCTAACTTCAACCTTTGGCACGGCGGTAATCCAACCTCGGCTGATAGCTGATGCAACAAGCGGGATATAAAACCATCAACGTATGGGAATTGAATGTCCACTATGTTGAAACTGTAATGGAACAATCACAACTGCTCAACCTTAAGCTAATTCATTTCCTTAAGGGTAGCTCCATACCAACAGCCCAAGACAAATCGTGATTCAGGCATTGGGCCAGGTAGACTGGCGAAAACCGAAGAATCTGATTCGGCTGAGCATCCTGACTCTGGTCATTGGGGCCTTCGTTACGGCCTGGATGCTTCGCCACAACTTCGGAGCCAGCGAAGTGGGCTACGGCGC
>CAJWGH010000272.1 GCA_913031095.1 uncultured Chloroflexota bacterium
CTTACGTGGCGAGATGTTCGCCGCCGCACCGGGAGGGGAGCCGCATGGTAATTCTGGTGATGACTGGGCACCCGTGCCCCAGATGGTTACGACTTTGCCGAAAGTTAAGGGCGGCTTCAAGCTTGATCACATTCGTAAGTCGTACGTGACGTCGGCCGGACACGCGACTCACTATGTTATGTTCTGCCGTGTAGAAGGCGGCAGAACGGAAGGCCCACCGGACCTCTTGATGTTTAAGAACGACGAGGTCGAATGGGAGGCTATCGGCGAGTGGAACGGACTGGGAATGCGTGGGAATAGCAGCGTACCGATGATTTTCAACGGCGTTGTACCAGAAGAGAATCTGGTTGGTATCGAGCTCGAATACAAAAGCATTTCAGTCATGGCAAAGTACATGACGCCTTGTTTAATTCTTACGTATGGAGCCGCCTATCTCGGTATTGCGTCCGGAGCTTTCGAGATCGCGTGTGCTGAGGGCGACAAACGCTTCCCAAGCGGCGCCCGCCGATTAGACAACCCAATAAACCAGCGCCGCATGGCTGAGATGAGCGCGCAAATTGAGGCAGCAAGGGCGCTACTACACGTGGCGGCGGCTATGCAGGATTCAGGGAGGGCGACGTCATTCCTTCCTCTATTGCAGGCCAAAGTCCTATGCTCCGAAGCCGCGGTGCGGGTGACGACCGACTTGATGACCATGTTTGGAGGGACGGCTTTCGCAGGTCGACTGCCATTCGAGAGATACTTCAGAGACGCCCGCGCAGGCCTCGTTATGGGGCAGGCAAACGACGTGGCCTATGGGACCATCGGAACGTTACTGTTTCCACAGAATTAGATGATAGAAACCTCCTCGAATGAGGGGCTTTTCTTGTTTCAGCGATACCCCCACCAAGGAACCATACCCGGGCGGGGTACTTGGAGGGTATGGGTATTGGCAGCCGGAGCGTCAAGATATACAGGGTCACCGTTTCACGATGGCGGTGGGCCTTTTCTATTGGACATGTCTTTCGAGCTATAATTCGCCGCAAATATGTGTCTCAAAGGCGAAGCCAATATGAACAGTGAGCTACCACCGGAATTACCCGGGTTACGAATCGACGAAGTGGTTCAAGGGGTACGGGCCAGCGGGAAGTTTGTTGGGCCTCGAGGCTGGCTTCTCCCTTGGAGTACCGCTGGATACCCCTAAACAGGAGGAGAAGCGATGGCTAGTGTTCGACACAGTTCCACAGATGAAAATTCAGAACACGAATACCAGACTATTGACCGTCTCATAGAGGACAACCTTTTCCGTGAGCTCTCCGAATTCGTGGCGATTCAAACCTACCGTGGCGGCGCCTTAAGTGAAGATCAGGTGGTTAATCATCTTGGGCAGATCAGAGATAGCTTGGCGGCACAGGTGGTGGAGTTCAACCTCGGACAAAAAGTCCACAAGTTGGAGCTATTTGAGTGGAAACAACCGGCGGGCCATGAGTATTGGCTATTCGGTTTTCGCTTGGGCTCCGGAGCGCATAAGATCGCGGTCTGCTGCCATCTGGACACCGTTCCACCAGGAGACGACCCATCCTGGAATCCGTTCGAATTGGTGCGGGAGAAACGGGATTACATGGGCAAAGCCTCTCAAGATTTTTACGTGGGGCGTGGATCCATCGACGATAAAGGGCCGGCGGTCGTGGCCTTCAACGTGCTGAAGGCGGTGGCCAGGAAGTACGACGGAAGCGACAAGCTCGATGCAATAACCGTAGAAGTCATCTTCGATACGTCTGAAGAGACCGATATGGCCATGCCCCATTACCTGCAAGCGGTCCCCGAGGACAACCCGGATTTCGGCATCATCTTTGACGCTTCTTGGTCCGTGAGGGCCGAGAAAGGGATTGAGCGGCCGAAATTCACGGTGGCACGAAACTCTGGGAGCGGCGTCAGTATGTGGATCGATCAGTTGAACACGCCCGAAGGACCCTCGAACCAGATCCCTGAATTTGCAAAGGCCGTCATTCGCGGCGATTCAGCGGCTGAACTGGCGGTCCTGGCGGAATCGGTCGATGTAATGTACGCCGAATACTCGTTCGATGACCCTGACTACCGCCGTGCCGAAATGGCGGTTGATTTCGATGTTGCGTCCAGGTCGCTCACACTCCAGACGGCAGTGGCGGGCGCGCAGCACGGGTCTGCGCCTCAGGAGAATCGGTCCAGCGGGGCCAACCCGGTGGTTTCACTGGCCAATTTTCTCGCCGGGTTGGTGGACCAGGGCAAATTGGCATCCAATGAGATTGGGGAGATGTGTCGCTTCCTGGCCTGGGGCTGGGGGACAAAGGTGTTTGGCGAGCACCATCCAGAGTTGCTTCTGCGTGATGATGAAGTATTCGAGACGGGCAACGGCACGACCTACGCTGCCACCAGGCTATACACGAGACCGGACTTGGTCCAGATGGAGTTGGATATCCGCTACGCCATCGGTCATCACAGCCACCCTTGGGACGGATCAGA
>CAJWGH010000273.1 GCA_913031095.1 uncultured Chloroflexota bacterium
CTATCTCTTGCTCCGCACGCCGTGCCGACTCCAACGCCTGTTCTCCAGTCACTGTGACGTAAGAGTTGAGCCTGCTGTCAACTTCCTGAATCCGGTCCAGGTAAGCCTCGGTGGCCTCGACAGGAGAGACTTCCTTCGTCTCAATGAGCTTGGAGAGTTGCGATGCGGTCAGAAACGGAATCTCTTTCTTGTCCATGTTCGCTCCTCGGCCGTAAGATGGTCGCAGGGGATCAGTCGTCAGGCAATTCGGCGATAAGATGGCCGTCTTCGGAGGTGACAGAAAATTCAACCAGCTTAGCATTGGGTCCGTTGACGCAAACCCCTTCAGTGTACTCGAATCGCCAACCGTGGGCCGGGCACATGAACACCCCGGTCCAATCCACCACTTCCTCTGCTTGGTGCGGGCAGATATTGGAGAGCAATTGGTAGACACCTTTCTTGCTTCGCACCAGGAAATATGACCATTCGCGCACGGTAATCGGCACGGGCAGTTTAGTGAAGTCAGACTCCAGTCCAAGGTCGAAGTTAATGGTCTTATATGTAGCCATTGGCTTGATTTCATCCTAAACTAGATTCCGGCCAGTATAGCTGACTCGGTTTAGTGCCTCAAGACGTGCGAGAGAGAGTTAGCAGCCATCTTGACGGCGCGGCTTTTTTACAGCAATATGTGCTCACTTGAACGGAGACGGGGAGGTCACGATGTCCGATCTGACCAAAGACGAGATTCGCGCGATGGGCAAAGCTGTCGGTCTGGATATACAAGACCCGGAGCTAACCGAGGTTATGTATAGCTTGAACGCCCTTCTGGAGTCGCTGGACGCCATCAACCCTCCAGGACTGAACGACGTAGAACCTCTGCCAATCATTCTACCTCCAGCATGACTTTTTTCGCGACTGAACTTTCTGAAATGTCCCTACTTGTTGGGGACATTTTCATTTCTCGGCCCCCTCAACCGTCGACATGGAGGCCTAAATGAACAAGTCCGGATTGCCTTTTCTATCCGCTAGCGACCTTTCTCGCCTGATCCAGTCCAAAGAAGTCTCGCCGATTGAAGCCACGGAAGCGTACCTCGACCGCATCGAGTCAGAGGATTTCCGTTTCCACAGCTATCTGACAGTCATGCGTGACCAGGCGTTAGCAGACGCAACTCAGGCCGAGCTTGAAATCTCTTCTGGTAACCACAAAGGGCCGATGCACGGCGTGCCGGTAGCAGTGAAGGACCAATTTTGGAGCAAAGGAGTACGGAGCACTGGAGGCTCGCGCATTTTGGCTGACTACGTGCCAGACGAAGACGCGACTGTAATCACGAATCTGAGAAACGCTGGGGCGGTGGTCTTAGGCAAGACCAATATGACAGAATTCGCCATCACCGGCTTCTCCCATCGGTTCAGCACACCGCGCAACCCTTGGGACATAGACACCTATACCGGTGGTTCTAGCAGCGGTTCGGGCGCTGCCACGGCAGCGTACCTGTGCGCCACATCCTTGGGGGAGGACACGGGTGGCTCCATACGGTTCCCCGCCACCTGGTGCGGCCTAGTGGGCTTACGGCCTAGCTGGGGGCTGGTGAGCCGCTATGGCGTGATGCGGGGGGTCTGGAGCATGGACACGGTTGGCCCCATCTCCCGCACGGTCGAAGATGCGGCTATAACACTAGGAGCCATCGCCGGTCACGATTCCAAAGACCCTTATTCATCTCGGGCATCGGTGCCTGACTACCGCCAGTCGCTGGGTGGCGACCTGAACGGCCTGAAAATAGGAGTTATCACCGAATTCATGGAGTCAGACCTGGTGGAGCCTAAAGTACGGCAGGTTGTCACCGACTCTTTCGCCTCTCTGAGGGAACTGGGCGCCACGGTGGAAGAAGTGTCGGTACCGCTGTCCATGGATGCGGGAGTGGCATCGGCGGTGCTGCTGTCAGTGGAGCCAGCCCTGGCGCAACAGGCCTGGCTCAAAGAACACATCCAAGACTACGGACACGACGTCCGGAACCTGTTACTAACGGGTAGCCTGATTCCCGCCCAGGCTTACTACAAGGCTCAACAACTGCGGACCATGTTACGCCAACAGGTGCTGGATTCTCTTGAGAAGTACGACGTGCTGGTGCTGCCCACTGCAGGAAAGGGCGCTCAGCCAAGAGTAGAAGACCCGCCCATTACCAGTAAAGAGTCCTCATCCAGACTGGCGTTCTTATTCACCCGCATGTTCAATCTAGCAAGTTGCCCGGCCATGTCTATTCCCTGCGGATTCGACGATAGAAACATGCCCGTGGGGCTACAACTCGGAACACGCCCCGGAGCCGAGGAGACCCTCTTCAAAGTTGCCCACTCCTACGAGCAGGCAACCACGTGGCACACAGTGAGACCACCGGGGATGGAATCTCTCTAATTTTGTCTTATGAACGGGATTGTTGTATGCGAGAGAACAGCAGGTTGCCCCATTGCTGCTCTGATAATTTCTTAAAGGAAGAAAAGGAT
>CAJWGH010000274.1 GCA_913031095.1 uncultured Chloroflexota bacterium
CGTGCTAGGCCTAGGCGAAAAAATTCAGGTAGTGTCTGCCGGCGATAGTCCGGTGTTCTTAATCAATAAAGATGGATATGAAAAACTCTCCGGGAATGCCGGCGGATTCCTCCACGTAGGTGTGGCCAGGGCCATAGGCGCCTCCGAGAAGCTGGGGGCTCCGGCCCAGGTCGAGATCACTCCTTCTCCCGGAGACCGGTTGTTGTTGGCCACTGATGGAATCACCGACAACATGACCATCGACGAACTTGCCGAGGTTGTCCGAAACGCTTCAACGCCGGAAGAGGCGGCTGCGCAGATTGAAGGAACCATCAAAGAGCGACTCACCGAAGGCCGGGTACCGGAGACAATAGGAGTCCGGTTCCGGCATGATGACCGAACCGGAATCATCCGGTTCTTTTAGTCCGGGCAACCGCGGGGGGCTGAGCATAATAGGGGCCGACGAACCCGGTGAATAAGCGTCGTAATCCGTAAGCCCGTCTCTTGTGAGAGAAAGGACGAATTGCTAGAATGCAGCGGCCTGGCCGACGCTTGAAATCCAATGCAGGTAAAGGGGAAAGGAGCCGAATCAGTGGGGAAGATCAAGGTTGCAATCATTGGCGTGGGCAACTGCGCCTCATCGCTGGTCCAGGGTATCCACAAATATGTGGAGATTCCGGGCGATGCCGATGTTTCTGGGGTCATGCACAACACTATTGGTGGATACCGGATTGATGACATTGAAGTAGTAGCAGCCTTTGATATAGACGAGAACAAGGTAGGGAAAGACCTCTCCGAAGCCATCTTCGCTGAACCCAATAACACCATCAAGTTTGCCGAGGTTCCCAAGACCGGAGTGATTGTCGAGCGCGGTATGACACATGACAGCATCGGTAGATATCTGGCCGACGTCGTCAAAAAATCGCCTCACTCCACTGCGGACATAGCCGGCATTCTGGCGGAACGAGAAGTTGATGTGGTCATCAATTACCTCCCAGTCGGCAGCGAACAAGCCACCAAGTGGTACGTCGAACAGATCCTTAACGCCCGTTGCGGCATGGTCAACTGCATCCCAGTATTCCTGGCCCGCGAAGAGTACTGGCGCAACCGCTTTGAAGAGCGCGGTGTTCCTATAGTAGGCGACGACATCAAATCTCAACTGGGGGCAACAATCACCCATCGTGTGCTGACCCGCTTGTTCGAAGACCGCGGCGTTACCATCGATAATACCTACCAGTTGAACTTTGGAGGCAACACCGACTTCTTGAACATGCTGGAACGAGACCGACTGACTTCCAAGAAGATATCCAAGACCACCTCGGTAACTTCTCAGATGGATGAAGAGCCGGAAGCGGACGACATCCACATCGGCCCCAGTGACCATGTGCCCTGGTTGAAGGACCGGAAATGGTGCTACATCCGGATGGAGGGACGTGTCTTTGGCGGTGCCCCAATCAACTTGGAACTCAAGTTGGAGGTCTGGGACAGCCCCAACTCCGCCGGAGTGGTCGTCGACGCCATCCGATGCGCTAAGTTGGCGATGGATCGCGGTCAGGGTGGAGCGATTGAAGGGGCCAGCGCCTACTTCATGAAATCTCCTCCCATTCAGCACACCGACGATCAAGCCAGAGATCTGGTCGATGCTTTCATCGCCAAGGAAGTTCCAAAGGACTAAGTCCTTGATTGAAAACGATTCCTTGGCCGACGAGGGGATACGGGTGATACAGTGAAGATCGGCATGGTTTCTCCGTACGACTTCACTTGGCCCGGTGGGGTGACAGCCCACGTGGCCCAGTTGGCACGGGAACTTGGCCGATGCGGACATGAAGTCCAGGTACTCGCTCCCCATTCCCCATCGCGTGAACCCCAAGACGCAGACCTACTGGTCCCCTTAGGACGTTCCGTCCCTCTGCCCAGTGGAGGCTCTATAGCCAGGGTTTCTCTATCCTGGTGGCTCTACCCAAAAATCAGAGCTCTGTTGGAACGAGAGAAGTTCGACATAATCCACCTGCATGAACCCATGGCGCCCATCCTCCCACTGTGCGTCCTTGAGTTCTCCCAATCCATAAATGTGGGGACCTTCCACGCTTCCTACGCCCGCCAACACCTCTATCGTTTTGCCCATCCAATCATCAAGCGCTGGCAGCAGCGGCTCCACGGAAGCATCGCCGTCTCGCCGGCAGCCCGCCGTTATGTAAATAACACCTTCCCCGGTGAATACGAGATCATACCCAATGGTATCGATTTCGATCACTTCTCGACCAATGCCGCACCGCTGCCCCAATACCAGGACGATAAGCTGAATATATTGTTCGTCGGCCGATTGGAAAAACGGAAAGGGCTCCGCTATCTTTTGGAAGCCTACGGCAAGCTGAAATGGGAGCAACCTAACATCCGCCTAATCGTGGTGGGCCCCGGGGATCCTGACAAAGAGTCTTACCGTATCATGAGTTCCCAAAA
>CAJWGH010000275.1 GCA_913031095.1 uncultured Chloroflexota bacterium
GATAAACAGGCTGATTCCACGATGCTTCTGGGCTTGAGGGTCGGTACGGGCCAATAGGTACATGTAATCGGCATGAAAGGCGTAGCTGGTAAACATCTTGGAGCCGTTCAGAACATATTCGTCGCCGTCACGCTCCGCCCGCAATTCCAGAGAACCAAGATCCGAGCCGACATTAGGTTCGCTGAAGCCTTGGCAATACTCCACCTCGCCCTTTGCGATAGGGGACAGGTAGCGGTCCTTCTGGTCATCTGTACCGAATACCATGATCGCAGGTCCGACAATACCCAGGCCGATGGACCCACTCTTGGGAACACGCCAGTAGCCCAAATCTTCATTTAGGATACCTTGTTCTATGGGTCCTTTCCCGCCGCCGCCGTGCTCCTTTGGCCACCCTATGGCCAGCCAGCCTTGTTCCGCCAGTTTTCGGTTGATATCCCGGCCGAACTGATACTGTTCTTCGGTCAATTGGCCGAAGACTTCCTGTTTTTCAACAGGCACTTCAACTTTCAGAAATTCTCGGAGCTCCTCCCGGAACCTGTTTTGTTCTGCAGTGAAATCGAAGTCCATTGTTCTGCCTGCTAGGAGAAGAAGTTTATGCCTCAGGCGGAGTATATCAGGCGGGCGCGCAGGCTTGGATGATTTCCAGGGCCTGTTCTTTGGCGCCTTCGCCCATGAATCTGGGGGAAACGATGGGCAGAGTTATACCAGCCTTGCGGTAGTCGACCAATTTTCTTTGAATTTCTTCTGCGGTGCCAACCAGGCCGATCTTATCAATGAGTCCATCTGGCACCAAGTCCAGGGCATCCTGGGTGTGCCCAGCTTGCCAGGCCACCCGAACGTCTTCTATTTCTTCCGGAAATCCGGCATCAATCATGAGCTTTCTATAACGAGGAAACCGGCCCGCATAGGACGCTATCGGCATGCGCATCAGATCTCTCGCAGCATCTCGGTTGTCGGACACGGCACATGGCAGCAGGCTGGCCACGTCCACGTCCTCGGGACTTCGACCGGCGTTGCGGGCGCCCAGTCCCACTGCTGCGACGGCTTTTGACGCGTGCTCCAGGGTACACCAGGTCAGGATGGCACCATGGCTGATCTCTCCGCAGACTTCCAGCATCTTAGGGAACACCGCCGCCACATAGACCGGTATCTCTTTCCGAAGGGGTTGGAACCAAAGGTCGAACCGATCGATGTCATAAACTTCTCCGTGATAATTAACGTCAGAGTCTTTGAGGATGGCCCGGACTATGTCGACGCACTCCCGTAGTCGTTGGACTGGCTTAGTGAATTCCAGGCCATGTTCGGGCTCTACCTGGACCTTATGGCTAGACCCGACGCCCAATATGAACCGCCCATTGGAGAAATAATCCACCGAGGCCGCCGCCATGGCTATGGTTGGCGCAGTGCGGACAAAGACACTGGTTATGCTGGTTCCTAGCTTGATTCTTTCGGTGGCCAAGGCGCAAGCAGTAAGGATGGAAAACTGGTCTCCGCCGTGGCCCTCAGCCACCCATGCAGACTCATAACCAAGCTCCTCTGCCACTTTCACGCATTCGACTATATCCTGAGGTGACATTCCTCCTGAGAACCCTACTCCGATGCGATCCATCCGTTGCCCCCTATCGTATTCTCTTGTGATATGCCGATTATTTGGCTTTAGTGTCTGTTGAGGGTCTATGATATGCCATGCCGTCAACGAATCGCAGCCTCGCTCCTATCGAGGCCGGACCCAGATAGTATTGTCACCTGAGTCTTCACTCACCTACAGCAGATACCGGTGGGCAGTCATCGGAATATGGCTGTTCTCCAGCGTTTCGTCTTTCATGGTGTTAAACACGCTTGGTATCCTGCTGCCGGCCATCAGCACTGACCTGAGCTTGTCTCCTAGCCAACAAGGGCTGCTTGGATCAGCTTCCCATTGGGGCAACATTACCCTGGCCATACCCCTCAGCTGGGCCACCTCTCGGCTCTCCCCCAAATGGCTCACCGCAGCTACCCTGATGATGGCAACCGGATGCCTTTTCCTTCAGAGTTGGGCACCGGTTTTTATCGTGCTACTCGCCGGTCGGCTGTTGTTCGGCATCAGCAACATAGCCCAGATGCCGGCCCGAGCGCTGTTGACCCGTCAGTGGTTCCCATCAAGAGAGGTGATTTACGTAAATGGCTTGTCCAACGTCTTCTTTGGACTGGTCGTCGGAGGCGGCTTGGTGATGGCGCCGGTGATCTTGGACCTGACCAACGGCGATTGGCGGATGACTCTCCGGATATTCGGGCTTTATTTCGCGGCCATCACGGTATTGTGGATAGTTCTAGGAAAAGATCGGGCCAACGAGGCCGACAGCGAAGTAGCTTTAACCCAAGGGTTGGATGTT
>CAJWGH010000276.1 GCA_913031095.1 uncultured Chloroflexota bacterium
TATATTCACCTCGCCCGTGAAATCTCTTGCACTAAACCAGCCCCAGTCCGTGGCCGTTGGATATTCTGGAATCGTAGAAGACCGCCGTTTTCATCTGGTCGATGCGGAAGGGCGGTTACTGACCCAACGCCAGCACGGCAAGTTGGTCCAGGTGCAATCCCAGTATTCCGCGGTCGCAGAAACTCTGGCTTTGAGCTTTCCCGACGACCAGCGCGTAGATGGGCCGACAGAGCTTGGTGATCCAGTGATTACCGTGATCTGGGGCCGCCGGGTTTCAGGTCGGGAAGTCAATGGGCCTTGGAACGACGCATTATCAAACTTCTGCGGTTCCACGGTTAGGTTAGTCAAGACCGATTCCTCAGGGGAGAGCTTCGATGAGTACCCGGTATCCATCCTTTCCCAGGCCTCTTTGGAATATCTGGAGGCCAGGGTGAACGACAGGATGACGTTCGAAGGCAGACGCTTTAGGCCCACGTTTCTACTTGAAGGTTGTTCCCCTCATGAGGAAGACACCTGGTTGGGCGGCGTGCTAAAGATTGGGCCTGATCTTCGGATAAAGTTGGTGTCTCCTGACCCTCGCTGTGCCATCACCACCCTTGATCCCAACACGGGAGAACGGGACTTCGACGTGCCCAAGTTGGTGCTCAGCTACCGGCCGAGCTCACGCGCTGCATACTTTGGTGTCTATGGCGCTGTTGAATCCGCTGGTACGGTTTCACTGGGCGACGAGGTAGACCTGGTCCGAGACCCGGTCGGTTGACCAGATTCATTTGGTTTGACACCTGCGTAGCGCCTGTCTACACTCCATCCACCTTTGAAGTTCTGCTCTTGTAGCCTCGTTTAGACATCTGGTGGCAAGGCGTTAAATAGGGAGATGTTCATGAAGCCCAATAGGATAAAGCAAGTCATGCGTGAGGGCGGTCTGGCTCTCGTCAGCCACGTTGGATTCGCTGACCCGGCGGTTGTCGAGATCATCGCCAAAGCCGGATTCGACGGCGCTTTCATTGACATGGAACATTCAGTATTCGATCTGCAGACAGTTGGAGAGATGATCCGCGTAGCGGATCTATGTGACATCACTCCCGTTGTTCGCGTTCCTGACGAGAATCCCAAAACCATACTGAGGGTGTTGGACATGGGGGCTCAAGGGATCCAGGTACCGCACATCGCCGGAGCGGAAGGAGCGAGGAAAGCTGTTGAAGCTGTACGTTACCCTCCTTTTGGTGACCGAGGTGGGGCTGGCAGCACACGTGCCGCCGGCTACGGCTCGGTGCCATGGGTCGAGCACATGAAGACCTCCAACGAAGAGATTCTTCTGATCGTCATGACCGAGGATATACAGAGTCTGGCCGACATCGCCGATATCGCCGCAGTCGATGGAGTTGATTTGATTGCCCTTGGTCCTACGGATATTAGTACAGCACTAGGCATGACTGACCCGGCCGATCCCAAACTGAAGCAGACGTTCGAGGAATTGGCCGCTAAAGTTAAGGCCGTCGGTAAGGCCGGGGTTTACATCCCGGTGAACCACTCCGCTTGTCGGTTCACTCCTCAAGATTTGCTGGCGATGGGTGTCAACTACAGCTCGGTAGCCCCGGCGCCGCCGACCATCGTGTTGAACGCTCTAAAGGCCTCAGCGGAGACCATACGTAAGGAAGCAAGCATAGGATCGGAAACCTAACCGGATTCGCTCCAATGCGCTCCTGCTACTGTTGGTGACTAGGAAGGTAACCCGTTATACTTTGGAACGATATCCGGTGGAAATTATCGGCCCGTACCAATTGTCTGCCGGAGCCTGCATAACCCACGGTGAACTTATGGGAGATAGATACAATCAGTACAGATAATTTGATGGGGTCCGCGTTTGGCGTTGCTGCCAATCCCATTGTTGGAGTTGAGTCCGCCGAACCGGTCACTAACAAAGAAAGAGACCGCGACTACCTCGAACTGAAACGCAGGGTGACACAGGCCGGATTCCTAGACCGGCAGTATTTCTACTATGCTTGGAAGATTTTCAGTGTAGTGGGCATGGTGGCTGCCAGTATTGCCGTGATGGTCTTGTTCAGCGGCACGTTGTGGGTACAGATGGTGAACGCCGCTTTCCTGGCTCTTACTTTCACCAACCTAGGGTTTCTAGGCCATGACTCCGGGCACCGCCAGATGTTTAAGAAAGCCCGGCATAACGATTGGGTTCTGTTGGGTGTGGGCTTCCTAACAGGCATGACGCCCAGTTGGTGGCAGGACAAGCATAACACTCACCACCGAGCGCCGAATCAAATCGATGTAGACGGCGATATCGAAGTCTCTCTATTCGCCTTCACCGAGGAGCAAGCCGGCACCATGCGGGGCATCGGTCGCCTGACGGTGA
>CAJWGH010000277.1 GCA_913031095.1 uncultured Chloroflexota bacterium
TCCAGGCACGGAGGTCGTCCCATGCTTTCTGGGTGTTCGTGGTGATGCTGACGTAGCCGTCCTTACATTTCCAGGTGGCCACGAACTGGCCGCCGTGCCGGAACCCGCAACGAACAGCATTCTCGCCGGTATAGTTATAAGCGGTGTTCACATGCTCGGTAGTGGTGGCCACGGCTTCCTGCATAGAAACGTCCACATACTGACCTTGTCCGCTGGCCAATCGGTGGAAAATCGCGATGAGGATGCCGATATAGGCGCGATTAGACGTGGTCTGATATGCCTGCATGCCCCACAATTTGTTGGGTGGAGTTTCGGGCCAGCCCGTGACATACATATAGCCGCCCATGGCGAAGCCAACCAGATCACTGCCTCGGTAGTCCCGGTAGGGTCCAGTCTGCCCAAAAGGGGTCAGCGACGCGTATATGAGCCCAGGGTTTCCATCTCCCAGGTGTTGGTACCCCAAACCAAGAGAGTCCAGATAGCCGGGCTGAAACGATTCTACAACCACATCGGCAGCGCTCGCCAAACGACTAAGCAGAGTGCTTCCTTCATCCGATGATATATCGAGGGTAATGCTGCGCTTGTTGGTGTTGTAATGCCGCCAGTAGATGGAGTTCTCCGAAGAACTATTTCCTTCCATAAATGGGCCAACACTACGCATCGGATCCCCACCGGGGGGCTCCACTTTGATTACGTCTGCACCCACATCTGCCAGTAACTTGCCGCAATACACACCAAGGTCTCCGCACAGGTCCAGCACCCGGATTCCCGTCAGTGGCTGTTTAACTGCGTCGCCCGATTCCAGCAAACTAAACTCTCCGGGGGCCCAAGTCCTTTTGCAGGTCAGAGATGGTCTGGTCCCGGGTCTTCTTCTGCCATCGTACCCGCTGGTTGATAGGGGTGTTCTCCACCTCTGGTGCGACCTTCATTGTCACGAACACAGGGCCAGGTTTACTAAGAATCTCTTCGATGTTGTTGGTGAAGTCTTCTAGGTTTTCGAAGGAATAAGTGGACGGATAACCACACCCTTTTGCTATGACGTCATACTGGACGTTCTCGGCGTTTGGCACCGGCTGACCGCCGGTGGTGGCATAGACGCCGTTGTCAAGCACGAAGTGGTAGAAGTTCTTGGGGTCTTTCTCGGCTATGGTGGTCAGCGCGCCCATGTTCATGAGGATGTCGCCCTCCGAGTCGAACAGAATGATCTTCTCGTCGGGCCGGGACATCGCGAGGCCGAATGCGAAAGAAGCGTGGCCACCCATGGCAGGGTCACCCAAGGGAACGTCACGGTCTGGCTGGTCACTTAGGTTAATCCAGTGGCGTCCGCCGCGACCCGGGATCACTACGGCGTTTCCCCGGAATGGTGCGAAGGCCTTGAACATATCTGCTGTTTGGAACATCAGTCCTCTATATTCTTACGTATGAAGTTTTAGTTTTGGTAGCCCATGTTTACCGCTGGACGAAACCGTGGTACTCGTCTCCGATCAACACGGCCACCGGCTGTTTGGTCGCTTCGGCGCGGTCAAATGCGACCTGAATTCGGTCGGCATCGGCGTCGCTTTCAACCAGATAGTACTTGACGCCAAAGGCGTGTAGGAAATGCTCGGTGTATGTGGCGGCGGTGTCGGTATCCACGCCGTGACGCGTCCATCCCCGGTACCCGACCATCATCACTACCGGAATATTCATGCCCATCACCCAGCCGCGCAAGGAGTCACCCGACTCCATGAGGCCCGTATTCTGAATCAGGATGACCGGTTTGGCCCCACCCACCGACAGCCCGGACGCAGTGGAGAACGCCTGGCCCTCTCGGCTAACTGGAATCAGGTCCAGAGTGGGCTCTTCCTGTAAGAGCACATAGAGAAAATTCGTCTCGCTATCAGGTAACCAGACCACGTGGGTCACGTTATTGGCTTTCAAGTGATCGATTATAGTTTGTGGGCTGAACCCGCCTTCCGCATCAGCCAATGTATTTACCTCTTAAATTCAAAGTAAGTCTAATCGGAGTTAGTCGATAAAGTCTCGGATCGCTCTGAGCACCAAGTCAGGGTGTTCCATCGGCACAAAATGGGATCCTGCGCCAAGCTCTTTGACCGTGAATGCCTTGGTCTCTTTCCCGAGATGCTGCACGGCGGGATCCTGAGGTGTTTGGGCGCCTTTATACGCCCCTACCAGCAGGATGTACTCGCCGCCCAAGCCCTGCAATACCTTAGAAGTGTCGAGGTGCCTACGGTTCGCGTAGAAGTTCTCTTCTACGACTGGATCGCACTTCAACTCAACCCTGCCATCTCCTAGGGGCCTAGTCGAACCGTCGATGTAATCGGTGAATACTTCATCAGTCCAAGGTTTGAACAC
>CAJWGH010000278.1 GCA_913031095.1 uncultured Chloroflexota bacterium
TTCTGGGGCAACAATTCCGGTCCCGCATCGGCTGTTGCTGTGGTCAACTCCGATGGTACCGTCAGTCTGACCGAAGGGTCGCCAGACATAGGTGGCAGCCGTGTGGCTATGGCTCTGCACGTTGCCGAGGTTCTGAACCTTTCCGTAGAGGACATCAAACCCCAGGTTGGCGACACCGATTCCATCGGTTTCACCTCCAACACTGGCGGCAGTAGCGTAACTTTCAAAACCGGTTGGGCCTGTTATAACGCTGCTCAGAGCGTGAAACAGCAGATGATTGAACGGGCAGCCAAGATTTGGGAGATTCCCGACGAAGATGTGGAGTACAAAGAGGCTGTGCTCCAACACAAGTCAGATCCTGAACTAAAATTGACCTTCAAGCAGATAGCAGCGCGGATGATTCCTACCGGTGGGCCTATCGTGGGCTCCGCTGGTGTCAACCCTCCTGGCCCAGGACCGTCCATCGGCGTCCACATGGTTGATGTGGAAGTTGACCCTGAGACCGGCAAGGTGGACATACTCCGGTACACTGCCGTACAAGACGCCGGCAAGGCCATACATCCCCCATATGTGGAGGGACAGATCCAAGGTGGCGCGGTGCAGGGCATCGGCTGGGCGCTCAACGAAGAGTATGTCTACAACGACAACGGCGGCATGCTCAACACCAGCTTCTTGGACTACCGCATGCCCACGTCACTGGACCTCCCGATGATCGACACGGTCATCGTGGAAGTGGCCAATCCCAACCACCCTTACGGGGTCAGGGGCGTCGGTGAGGTGCCGATAGTTCCTCCGATGGCCGCCATATCCAATGCCATCTACGACGCCATAGGCATCCGGATGAACGACCTGCCCATGTCTCCGGACAAGGTCCTGGAGGCCCTCTGGGCCAAAGAGGGTAAGTAACAGGTAATGGCGGAAGTTTGGATTCCGCCCAAGCTCCAGCAATTGACTGGCGGCAACCAACAGGTTCAGGTGGAAGGTGCTACCGTCCGCCGGCTGATCAATAACCTAGAAACCCAGCATCCAGGCATCAAAGAATATCTCGTTGATGAAGTAGAGGATGATTTGATTCCAGGCCTCGCCGTTATAATAGACGGTGAGGTCAGCCAGTTGGGAATGCTAGACAAGGTTGGCGAGGATAGCGAAGTTCATTTTCTCCCGGCCATCGGCGGTGGCTGACAACCGGCCTCAGTAGCAAGCACAAAGCAAGCATGTGGCGGGGCTGGCGGAGACGCTTACCCCGCCATTCGATTTTCTTTGAGATGCGCGATAGAAGGTCTGGACTGTGACTCATAGCGAACCAACCAGGATGCGCCCCAAGCGTGGAACCCAGGCAGAACGCGAAGTACGCCGCGACACTCCCTTGCGTCGGGCTCGCACCTGCTACGGGCACTTGGCGGGAGTCGCTGGAATTGCGCTGATGGGAGAACTGCTCAGGCTGAAGTGGGTTGAAGAGTTAGAGGCGCCTGTTTCCGGCAACCGGGTTGGCTATGGGCTGACCACCAAGGGACGTATGGCTATGGGTGACTTAGGCGTTGACCTGTCAGTCGCGGATAAGACCACAGGAGAATTCGCGGTTGGGTGCCTGGATTGGACTGAACGTGGGCACCATTTAGGCGGGTCCTTGGGGCGGGCTGTTACCGCGCGATTGTCAGAGCAGGGTCTGGTGGGCCGTACTCCAGGGATAAGAGAGGTTAAGTTGGAAGGTACCCCAGCCTCGTGGTTCAGGTAGGTCTGAGGTTGGACGGTGGTTCCTCTCGTCGTTAAAATACCCTTGCTTTCAACTAACGATTAACAAAAATGCTGTGTGTGGTGGCGCTTGGGAGCCTGATTTTATCTGGAGTAATAACCCATGATTGACCAACTCACTGATTCCCAACGCAAATGGTACGACCTGGCCGCCAAGCACGCCGATGACTTTGCGACTAAGGCAGCACAGCACGACGAAGAAAACTCATACCCATTTGAGAACATGCAAGCCCTCAGAGACTCAGGGTACACAGCCATGCCAATTCCGGCTGATATGGGTGGCGGCGGAGCGTCTCTTCTAGAAGTCTGCATCGCCCAGAATCGCCTGGCCCAGGGCGATGGCGCAACTGCGCTGGCCGTTAACATGCACTTCGGCCTGCCATACATTATGTGCGATTTGATTAAGGCGGGAGACGAGCACCCTCGGCCTCTTTTAGAGAAGATCGCCGCGGAGAAACTGATGGTCTTCGCCGCTGTCACCGACCCACAGGTGGACTCGTTGAAAGGCATCACCGGGCTAGGCTATACCACCGTGAAGGCAACCAAGACCGATGGCGGCTTCCTGGTCAACGGACGTAAGGGTTTCG
>CAJWGH010000279.1 GCA_913031095.1 uncultured Chloroflexota bacterium
GAGTTCACCACGAGCAGTCGGCAACAATATCCATCGGTAGGATACTCCCAAACACCATGCCATCCCAAAACCTCTGCCGCGTCGTCTGGCTCGGCGAAATTGACTATCTGGAAGCCCATCAACTGCAATTGTCGCTGGTGGAGAAAGTCCACTCCGGCCAACGGACCAACACAATGCTTATGTTGGAGCATCCCCACGTCTACACAAAGGGGCGCCTGAGCAGAGAGTCGGACGTTTTGCTGCCCGAGGAAGAACTGGCTGCCAAAGGTATACCTGTCTACGAGACCGACCGGGGCGGCCAGGTCACCTATCACGGACCAGGGCAACAGGTAGCCTACCCTATCGTAAATATCCGAGACTGGGGAGGGCCGGTGAAATACGTCCGAGCGCTGGAGCAGGTAATCATCGCCACACTGACAGAGATGGGCATCACCGCCACCTGTGAGTCCGGTAACACCGGAGTCTGGACGGACAAGGGCAAGATAGCCGCTATCGGAGTCAAGATTACCCGTGGCATCGCCTTCCACGGCTTCGCCCTAAACGTAAACACCGACCTCACAAACTACAAAAACATCATCCCTTGCGGCATAGCTGACCGGCCCGTGACGTCCATGTCAGCCATCCTTGGCCAGTCGGTGGACATGGAGCTAGTACGCTACGGATTGGTGTACCAGTTCGGGCGTGAGTTTGGGTTCAGGATGGAGGATGTGGCCTTGGCTTAGACAAGAGGGCTTAAGCCTGTCGAACGAATGGTATGCCAAGGTGATGTCCGGCAGATTCTTCGTCTGCCTACGCCTCTACCCCTTTGCTCCCCACGCTCATGGAATATGTTGTTGATCGCCAGAACGAGCGCCAGTGAGCCTACACAACTTAAGACCACAGTAGACGCCATAAAATCGTAAACCCAAACTATGTACTGCGCTTTTGCGCTGCTGAAATGCCCTACCCTTTTTGACACCTCTAACACCCATTGCTACACTCGCCTAGCTTGGTGATAGAGGCTATTGGAGGTATACGCATGGCGGTGTCAAAAAAGGTTCGGCGGTTCATGGAAGAAGGTGGCTGGATCCGCCGCGTTTTTGAAGAGGGTATGGTGTTGAAAGCCCAGATCGGGGCCGACAAGGTGTTTGACCTCTCTCTCGGAAACCCGGTGATGGAGCCACCCCAGGAATTCCACGACGAACTGCGCCGCCTGGCCAACGAACCGCTCTCCGGCATGCACCGCTACATGCCCAACCCCGGTTACATCGAAACCCGCCAAGCCGTGGCCGACTCACTGAAAGCCGAAACAGGACTGCAATTCACCGGCGGCGACGTAATCATGACTTGCGGTGCGGCCGCCGCTGCCAACGTGGTGCTTAAAACCATTCTGAACAACGGCGACGAAGTGATAATCCTGTCGCCTTACTTCTGGGAATACCTCTACTATATTGACAACCACGGAGGTGTGGCTGTGGTCGCTGAATGTGACGATCAGTTCCAGCCCGACCTGGCCAAAATAGAAGACGCCATCACCTCTAAAACCAGGGCGTTAATGGTCAATTCGCCGAACAACCCCTCGGGCGCTGTTTACTCAGATGAAAGTATCAGGAGCCTGGCCGCCCTCCTAGAACGAAAGCAGGTCGAACACGGTACCGAGATCTTCATCATCAGTGACGAGCCTTATCGCCGGATCATCTTCGACGGCATGACATTTCCTCAGATACTGCCCCATTACAACAACAGCGTGGTGGTCACATCCCACGCCAAAGACTTGGCCCTCCCAGGAGAGCGTATCGGCTACATAGCCGTTAACCCTAACTACTCAGGAAGAGACGAACTGTGCAGCGGCCTGTCGTTCTGCAACCGCACCCTAGGGTTCGTGAACGCCCCTGCATTGATGCAACACATCGTCCGGAACCTGCAGGGTGTAAGTGTGGACGCTGGCTATTACGAGAAGAAACGGGACTACCTCTGCAAGAACCTGTGGGACCTGGGCTACGACGTAGTGCAGCCGCAAGGGGCGTTCTATCTGTATCCGAAAGCCCCAATCGAAGACGACGTAGTCTTCTGCCGCACTCTGCTGAATAGCAACGTATTGGTAGTTCCTGGCCGAGGCTTCGGCACACCTGGCTACTTTCGCATCTCGTACTGCGTTGAGGACTGGGTATTGGAGGGGGCAGTCCAGGGCTTCGCTAAGGCGATGGCAGCGCCAAAGGCGTAGGCCTTATTCCAGGTGGCCTTGCTCTCTGTAAGCGCGTACTCTGGCGGGCGTTCTGGGATTGGGAATCAACCAATAGAAGACGGCCGCCAGACAGTAAATGATGACCAACGGGACCAACGCCCATTTGAAGCTTCCC
>CAJWGH010000280.1 GCA_913031095.1 uncultured Chloroflexota bacterium
AGGCCAGAAGGCCTCTCAAACTAGGCTCAGATGAATCACGCGCATTTTACCAAGATCCCTGACCCAATGGATAAGCGGAGTTGGATTCGTTCTCTCCCAGGAGTAAACTGAGGCCAACACTGATTGTGGCTGCAGCTCCCGATGACTGCGGCCAGCGACTCGGCGAACAGATAAAATTCGGAGGATGACAACCATGGACATGCCCAAGAGAATGAAATTTGGTTCTTTCCTCGGCCCGTTCCACCGCGTCGGCGAGAACCCTACTCTGGCCTTAGACCGCGACCTAGAGTTGATTGACTGGATGGACAGCTTGGGTTTTGATGAAGTCTGGGTCGGAGAGCACCATTCGGCCGGCTGGGAGATTATCGCGTCACCGGAGGTATTCATCGCCGCAGCCGCCCAACGGACCAGATACATCAAACTAGGTACCGGCGTCGTGTCTCTGCCCTATCACCACCCACTCATGGTCGCCAACCGAATGGTTCAGCTTGACCACATGAGCCGTGGCCGCATCCTGTTTGGCGTAGGACCTGGCGCCCTTCCCGGCGACGCCTACATGATGGGTATACCCCACGAGACCCAGCGCGAGCGGATGGACGAATCCCTGACAACCATCATGCGACTCTTCACGGAGACCGAACCGATCTCCGTGAAGACTGACTGGTTCGAACTGAACGAGGGCATGCTCCAACTCCGACCCTACCAGCAGCCCCACATGCCAGTGGCAGTAGCATCTGTCCAGACACCGGCAGGAGTCACCCTTGCGGGAAAGCACGGCGCGGCTGTACTGACCATAACCGTACCCCGAGACCCATCGGCCGGGCCATCGGACCTGAAAGGACTCTGGTCTATCGCCGAGGAATCGGCTGCTGAACACGGCCAGCAGGTGAACCGCCACGATTGGCGGCTGGTGCTCCCGGTCCACATCTCCGAGACAAGGCAAGAGGCCATGGACGATGTCCGCGTTGGTTCTGCCCAATTCCTCCGGGAATATTCAGAAGGCACAAACGGGCGGAAGGCCGTGTTCGACGGCCCGATGGACAAGGTCGTCGACAATATGCGGGACTCCGGTTCCTGGATCGTAGGCTCACCCGACGACTGCATCGAAGCCATCAACAAGCTTCAGGAACAGAGCGGCGGATTCGGCGGATTCTTGGTCCAGACAGTAGATTGGGCGCCCAGAGAAAAGGTGCTGCGCAGCTACGAACTGATGGCCCGCTACGTCATGCCCCAATTCCAAGGCACGGTGGCGAGCACCATCGCGTCAAACCAATGGGCTGCCGAGCGCAAAGACACTCTCGTGGACGGCCGAGCCCGAGCACTGGACCGGGCCAAACAGGCCTACGCTGACAGGAATAACTAGACGCAATCACAATCATGCAGAGGGCCCTCCAACGAGGGGCCCTCTATTTTCTGGGAGGGAAAATTATGCCCGTAGACAAAGAGGCGGAACTTGCCAGAGTAACCAACCTGCGTGGATTCAGATACGGTCTACACGATTTCCTAGCGGAAGTTGCCCCTGACTTCCTGAAGGCAGTCAACGACACCGTGGAAACCCAGTATATCAACACTCAGATACTGGACCGAAAGACCAAGGAGATCGCCATAATAGTGGCCTGCATCTCCCAAGTAGACCTTGCTTCGCACTTGCAGATTCACATCCACGCGGCCGTACAGGCCGGCGCAACCGGCGAGGAGATACTCTCCGTGATAAACCTGGTCGGCGACTGGATTGGTCACGTAGCTCGAATCAGGGCGCTGGAGGCCTGGCGGATCTACTTCAGACCTGACCTGCCGACTATAGACCGGGTGATCGAGTTGAGGGACACAGCCAAATAAACCCGGTGTACCAGTTAGATTCCTAGTAGTTTCTCCAGGTTCTTGAACAATATGGCCTCTTTCTCGTCATTAGTTAGGCTTTCTAGACCTAGGAGCCACGACACCGGCCAGTCGATGGCCATGTCGAAGGGCCAATCTGTACCAAATACCACTTGGTCGATACCCACACTGTCGATGAGATAACGCAGCGCCGGTTCACTGTGAGTCAGGCAGTCGTAGTAGAACTTGCCCAGGTAGGTGCTGGGTGGCTTCTGGATGTGTTCTCTGGCTTCTTGACGCACTTCCCAACCCCGATCCATGCGGCCTATGCCATAGCAAGTGTACCCGCCGCCGTGGCAGAGACAAATCTTTAGATTAGGGCAGGCATCCATCACACCGCCGAAAACCAGTGACGCGAAAGTCACCGCCCGGTCGGCTGGATTCCCGATGGTATTCGGCAAGTGGTAGCGGTTGGAGCGTTGATTTACCACTGTATCGCCG
>CAJWGH010000281.1 GCA_913031095.1 uncultured Chloroflexota bacterium
CCTTGACCACCATCATTACGGCAGGCGAGATTCGCCCACCGCCCCAAGAAGTGTTCAGTTCTTCGGAGATCAAGGCGACCATGGGGCTCATAGGCGATGTCTCGACCATCGGCCATTTCTCGCAGGAGATCCGGGTTAAGTCCCAGTTCTGGCGTGGTGGGATTGAGCCGGGCACCCATGAGTTAGAAGACATCATCGAGAGGAGCGTCGAAAAGGGCGCCCTTACATTCCCGACCGACGTATCGGGCGCACGGTCAGCGTCGCTGATAGTGCATGGCAGGCCCGAGCATCTGTACGCTCAAGCCATCTCTGTCGGTAAGGCAAGATTGGAGGAGCTTACCACGGTGAGCAAGGTGCGTTATGGGGACTATCCTGACCGCCGAACCAAGTATCTGTCTGCTATCACCATGGTCTCAGGAATCACAGACTTTTCCCGGTTGGATCAGATGCGGAAGCGGGTGCAAGAGTTGAACGGATCTGTGCGATCCAACAACCATGTCGTTGATGACAATGTGGTCGAGCCAGCGGTTATCTAGGTAACAAAACGGGTTCGGTATTCCAAAAAGAGAAGGGCGGGGGAAACCGCGCCCTTCTCTTTTTTATCAGCTAGGCTCTAAAGTTAGAGAATCGCTACTGGGTTCACTGGAGAACCTGTGCCTCCGACCACTCGCAACGGGTTGACTGTCAGCATGAATTCGTAGCGTCCCTCTTCAGCGCAGGCCTCAGCCAAGGGTTGCAACAGAGCGTTGTCCAGCAGTCCGATTCCGTAGGCGAAGATAGAGCCGTGGACCGACCATGCCAGATCGTAGCCGTTGGGAGTGAAATCCATCATGTCCCAGACCAGCAGGCAGCAATCCGATTCGCGGATGAACCTGAGGCAGGAAGCGTGGAGTCCGGGCCGCGCGTTGGGGTCTCCACCCCAGAGCGGGTTGCCGTCCTCGTTCCATTTCTCGCGGCCGCTGTAGACGATCAGGGCGTCACCTGGCTGCATGGATACGCCCTGGGCGGCGGCGATGTCTTCCAATTCCCAACCATGGACGGGAGTTTCCATGGTCACGTAGGGTACCCCCCGGAATTTAGGGACGTCCAGTAATATCCCTCTAGTTATGATGCCCTCCTTCCAATGTTCAACAGAGCCCCAGACAGCCCCGTCCATGGTGACGGTGTCGTCGTGAGTGCGGCCGTTCCACATGCCGTTCTCATCCCAGACGTGGCAGAGGGCGTCCAGGTGGGTGGTGGCCGTACCGTGGTAGGAGATGCCGTAATAGTCTGCTGAGAACCCTGAAGTCTCACTGCGGAAGACCTTTTTCATGTAGTGATGGGCTGGTGTGGGGTTGTTCGGCGCCGGAGTCTTGGGGAATTCACGGCTGAGGGAGACCGCCCGACCCGACTTCACGGTAGCAGTGGCGGCGAGGCGCTTTTCTGGGGTGATCATGTTCATGGCGCCTATCTGGTCGTCGTTGCCCCAGCGGCCCCAGTTTCGGTCCTCTTTCAGGTATGCTAGGACTTCGTCTTTGGTAGGTACGCGGCGCTCCATGGTGCCCTCCGTAATTTGTCTGAAACATGGCCGGGCGGGCCCGGCTCGCGCACACGATAGCAGAGCACACACGGCGGCGCAATCGACTGGCTTTCGACAGACCCAGAATGAGAGGACGCGCCTGTTCGTTATTTCACCGAGTCCTGCAGGCAGGTAAAGAACCGGTCCATCATGGACCGGGCAAAGCTCTCAATCATACGCTGGCCAACTCTAGCCAGCAGACCTCCTGATGAGGAATCGCTGTCCACGTCCACCGTTGTTTTGTTCCCGTTTTCGGTCAATTTGATTTGCGACTCGCCTCGGACGAACCCGGAAGGCCCATTGCCCTCTACGACCAGCTTGTAAGATTCGAAGGGCTGTAGGTCGACCATTGTGACTTTGGCATCGAACTTGCTGCGGATAGGCCCCATGGAGATCGTTACGGTGGCCGTGTACTCGTCGTTGCCCAGGGAATCCATCTTCTCACAGCCAGGAATGCAGCCACGGAGAGCTTCGGGATCGGTGAGGGTCTGCCACACCTTCTCCGGGGTAGCGTCGAATTCATAGGAGCCCGATAACTTCATTTGATTCCTCGAATATCCTTTACGAAGGCGCTCGCTAGAAGCGGTCATCAGCCAGTAGCAGCAGCTCTAATAATACCTGAGCTCCGTTGGCACAATCTTTCGGCGTTGAATACTCTTCCATGGAATGGCTGATGCCGTCGACACTGGGCACGAAGATCATGGCTATCGGGGCGATGTTGGCAATTGCCTGGGCGTCGTGGCCAGCCCCGCTG
>CAJWGH010000282.1 GCA_913031095.1 uncultured Chloroflexota bacterium
GGTTGGCCGCCGATGCCGGCGACATGCAAGTGGCCGCCACCGTAATCTTGGTGCCTTTGCATAACCCGGTGGAGCTGGCGGAGAGCATCGCCACATTGGATGCCATCACCAACGGCAAGTTCGTCTTCGGCGTTGGCCTAGGTTACCGCGAAGAAGAATATACCGCTTTCGGCGTTCAAAAAGGCGAACGAGTTGGCCGATTTAATGAAGCCATGGACCTGATAAAACGATTGTGGAGCGAAGAAGAGATCGAGTTCAACGGCAAGTATTACACCGTGCCTAAGACCAAGATCAGCACCAGACCTGTCCAAAACCCACCCCCAATCTGGGTCGCCGCCAACAATGACGTAGCCATCCGCCGTGCCGCTCGCTGGGGCTATCCCTGGCTGATCAATCCTCATGCTACGGTGCCAATGGTAGCGGACCAATGGCACCGTTACAAAGCAGCCCTGGACGAGTTCGGCAACCCAGTCCCTGATGAACTTCCCATGATGCGGGAGATGTACGTGGCCCAGGACCGAGAGACGGCGTTCATCGAGAGCCAGCCGTTCCTCGAAGGTAAATATAAAGCATATGCCGACTGGGGGCAGGACAAAGCCCTGCCCGGCGAACAAAGTTTTAGTGTTCCGTATCAAGAACTAGCCAAAGACCGGTTCCTGTTGGGCTCACCCGACGATATCGTGTCCGAGTTCCGCCGCTACGCTGAAGAACTCGGCGTGAACCACATGATCTGCCGTATGCAGTGGCCAGGCATGCCTCAAGAGCAGGTCTTGAAGCAGATAAACCTGCTGGGCCGAGAGGTCATACCTCGGATAAAGGATTTCTAGGCTGTATCCGGGCAGCCACTCGGATAACGAACCCAATGATTTAGGCGCGGTGCGCACACAAGATTCGCGCCTGAATCGTGCTAAACTAAGTTCAGTTGGCAATATAGTAACTTAGTCAAATACTGCCTGGACGGATGACCGTCCGGCGAAGCGAGCGTCGAGTTTGGTTCCTCCTGGAGATATAGGCTCCCTGCCTTTATGGGTGGGGGTATTCGCGCTGCTGGGGGTGGCACTAGCCATTTTCCATTACGCGTTTTACACCCGAGTGGTCCACTTAGTGCTCCAGGGTAAAGAAGACGCCCGGTTCGACCGGCCCATTGAACGGCTTTGGGGAGCGCTCTTGATATCCCTTGGCCAACAGAAGGTTCTCCAACGAGTGAAGTACGGCGATTACGCCGGTATCGGCCACGCGGCCATCTTCTGGGGCTTTCTGACCTTCATGCTCAGCTATGGGATATTCGTCTTCGTGGCGTCGGCCAAAAGTGGATTTCCCGAATGGTTGCTTACCGAGACCGGAGTCAGAGTCTATAGCAGATACCTAGACATCCTCGCTGCGGTGTTGGCCGTTGTCCTGATCTGGGCCTTTGTCCGCAGATGGGTTCTGACCCCCCGCCGTCTCAGCTACGATCTGACCCGACACTCCGACGCCCTGATCATAGTACTCCTCATAATGGGGTTGATGATCTCCACCATTCTGACTCACGCTTTCTGGGTGGCTCAGGGAGGTCACGGTCCTGAGGCCGACGTCTGGATCGGCAAGGCTCTGGGTGATTTGTTCACCAACTGGGGTCTGGGAGTAGACGCCGCCAATACTCTGCAAGGCATCTTTTGGTGGAGCCACCTATCCATCATCTTGGTCTTTACGGTGTATATCCCGTTTACCAAGCACATGCACATGTTTGCCGCACCGGTGAACGCGTTCTTCCGGACTTTAGATTCCAGAGGCGCTCTTGCCCCCATCGACCTGGAAAATACCCAGAGATTCGGCGCTGGCCGTGTGCAAGACTTCACTTGGAAGCAGCTTTTGGATGGCTACGCTTGCGCGGTCTGCGGACGCTGCTCAGATGCTTGCCCTGCCAACCTGACCGGCAAGCAGCTCTCGCCGATGCATATAGTCGAGGGCCTGAAGGACCACATGGTGGCTATCGGCCATCAGGGCGACCGCAATGCGGACCACGTAGAGCCCTCACCGCTGCTGGAAGGCGTCATTTCCGAGACATCCATCTGGGATTGCTTGAATTGTGGCGCTTGCATGGAAGAATGCCCGGTGACTGTGGAGCATGTCCCGACCATCATGGACATGCGCCGCCACCTCGTACTAGAAGAGTCCAAAGTACCTGAGACAGCCATGAATGCCCTACTCAGTCTGGAGCAGCGTGGCCATCCTTGGCGCGGTACCCAGTATTCCCGCACCGATTGGGCGGAAGGACTGGATGTGCCAACACTATCCGACAAACCCGACGCCGAGGTGCTGTTC
>CAJWGH010000283.1 GCA_913031095.1 uncultured Chloroflexota bacterium
ATTTCTTGGTGGGTCTCGATTCGATTTTGAACAGATTGATATCCCTTTGCCCGAACTCTCTTAGCACTCTATAGAGCAGTCCCGGCGTGTCTTCCTCAAACGTGAAGGCCATGGAAGTTTTATCTTGGCCGGTAGGCTCATGGTCTGACAAACCCAACACAGCGAATCGCGTTACGTTTGACTTCTCGTCCTGAATACCACGGTCCAAGATATCCACGTCGTACAGTTCAGATGCTCGCCGAGGAGAGATTGCCGCGGCGGGAACTGAGCTTTCAAACGAGTCGGTTACGCAGAGCACCGTGCTCAGAGAAGCCATCTGTTCAGCGTTGGGATAGTTCTTTTCCAGATAACCACGGCACTGGGCCAACGCCTGCGGATGGGAGTAAATTACCTTGACCTCAGACGGGTCGGTGCCCGGTTTGGCTAAGAGATAGTGTTCGATGGGCAGGTCGATTTCGCCGCGAATGAACAATTTAGGCTGGTCGATTAGTAAGTCTAATGTGAATATAACCGCGCCAGCCAAACTGTTTTCGATGGGGACGATGCCCTCATCTATCTCTCCTGCAGCTACCGCTTCCCCAACAGCTGTGATGGTAGGGTAATGCCTGTCTGCAGATGGGTCGTATAGCAGGGCGGCTTCTTCCGAATAAGTGCCTGGTGGGCCCAGGAATCCAATCGTGGGTGCCATGACTAGACCCCGGTCAGGATGTCGTAAAGGATCTGTTCATCGCCCTCTGGCGTCACAGCCACGAGCTCGTCCTCTGCCTCCACCACAGAACGGCCCGTTGGCAGAGTTGCGCCTGTCTTCTTCACCATCAGCGTGATGAAGCTGTTCGGTGGCAGTTCGATCTCACTTAAGCGTTTGCCGATGATGTTGGAATCGTCCGGTATGGACACACTGACCAACTCCATACCTGGCACTCGGAGGTTCATCAGATGGACCAGGGGCCTGCCCGGGATACCTTCCTCCATGGATTCCAAAACCAGGTGGGTTGAGTTCACCACTACGTCGATGCCAACTTCGTGGAAAATGGGCTCGTTCTTGGGGTCTTTGATCAATGCCATGGTACGGGGGACCTGGAAGACATGCTTGGTCATCTGGGTAATCACCAAGTTTGTAGCGTCGACGCCGGTCAGGCTGACGACGACGTCGGCACGGGCTATGCCCGCACGTTTCAATGTTAGTTCGTCGGTGCCGTCACCCAATAACGCCACCATGCCAAGCTCATCCTTAAGCAACTGGAAGCGCTCAATGCTTTTTTCAACGACCACAACTTCGTGTCCACCGGCGATTAGCGCCTTGGAAAGGTGGTAGCCGGACTCACTACAACCAACTATTACTACGTACATAAGGCGACGACTATGTTTGCGCTGATTCTTGGATGGCCTGGCGGACATCTTGCAGCAGGCCGAACGAATAGCCTACCACGTCCAAACCCAGGGCTGCATACAGGACTTGCAGCTGCGGACTGCCCAGATGGCAGACGACCTTGGGGACGTTGTAGATATGCTTGGCTATCTGGGAGACCAGTATGTTTTGGTGGTCATCATCGGACATAGCTAGGAAAACATCGGAATGATCGATGCCGCCTTCATGTAGATAGTCCTGCATCATTGGTTCGGCTGTGAGGACCACTCGAACACCGGGATGAGTGGCCACGTTCTCCAAACAATCTCGCTCACCACCGAGCACGGTAACCTGGTTGTTATTGCCAGCAAGGTCTGCCACCAAACTGGCGCTGAGCCGGTTACAACCGAATATCAAGACCCGCATAGCTCGTTACTACCGCTAGTCTCTAATGAGGATAAGGGACGGGGCCTGTTCCCGACAGAAGATCACTTGGCAGGAAGCGTTATGGAAAATGTATGAAGCCGTAGACCCTAGCTTGCATTCGCCGAACCGGCGGTTATAGGGAGCTCCGACGATCAACAAGTCCATGAACCTGTCTTCCGACTCTACTACCACGGCCGGGCCAGCCTGCCTGGCGCGCAAGAATCGGGCTTGAAGACCTTTGTATTTCTCTTCGGAAGCGATTGCTTCGATACGCGCTAGTATCTCTTCACCTTTGTTGATTTCTTCGGAAATCTCGGACTCTAAAGACAACTCCAGAGGTACTTCAATCACATATACCGCATGGAGTTCGGTCTTTGCTTCTCGGGCCATCTGGCAGGCCCAACGGAACGTGTGTTCGCTGTATGGTTTGCCGTTAACGGGCACCAATATTCGTTGCGCGTCCAATCGCATATCTGGGCACCGTCCTGATTGGTGACGTAAACTCAGCCACGAAAA
>CAJWGH010000284.1 GCA_913031095.1 uncultured Chloroflexota bacterium
TGCTTTCTACGGCGGGATGAAATCTGTCTCCAGCGGTTTCTACTTCAACTGGGGGATGACCTATGCCCGGTGGGGCCAACCTGCCAGAGCGATGTACTATCTCAATCGCGCAGCTAGGCTCAACGCCAAGGGCGCTCACATCTACTACCAACGCGGGCTTTTGTTGATCGCCATGGGGCAGCCAGAATCCGCTACGGCTGACTTCAACAAGGCCATAGACGCCAACCCTAAACATCTTGACGCCTACCTGAACCGTAGTCTGATGCACACACTAGCAGGTAGGCACGAAGAAGCTCAGAACGATGTTGAATCCGCAGTGGCCATGGGTGCCGACCGCTCCAGTCTGGAAGCCCAGAACGCAGAGTTGCGAGACCAAGTAGAATAGTTCCTCACCGTTGATTCAACATGAGAATCTTAATAGTGTTTCAAATACTAGCTAAGTTACTACGCAAAGCACTGCCCGGTTCCGTAGCCATGTCTGATGCTGAGAAGGTATACGACTCAGGAGTGAGGGCGCAGCGCCAGGGCAGGTTGGATGAAGCAGTGGCCCGTTACACACGAGCCATCAACCTAGACCCAACCCTAGCCCAAGCCTACAGTAACAGGGGCTCGACCTACCTGAACCTTGGAGAACCGGAGAAGGCCATCGCCGACCTAGACGAAGCCCTCACCCTGAACCCGAATTTGGCCGTCGCGTACAGCAGCCGCGGCCTCGCACACACCAACCTTTCTAATTTCAGTCAGGCCTTGAAAGACCTGAACGAGGCTGTCCGCATCAATCCAAACTTTGCTGACGCCTACAGCACCCGTGGTTTTGCACACAAATCGGCGGGGCAACTGAACCGTGCCATAAGAGACTTCGACCAGGCCATCCGGATCGACCAAAAGTTCTCTGTGGCCTACAACAATCGGGCCGATGTCCACATAGAGATGAACAACGCCGAGCTCGCCGTCGACGATCTAGACATAGCTATCAAGCTAGACCCGGGCTTGGCCGTCGCATTCGCCAACAGGGCTTTTGCCTGGGCGCTGCTCAAAGACGACAATAGAGCCGATAAGGACCTGGAATCCGCGGTTAGACTGGGTGTGGACCGTGCCTTATTAGAAGCGAAAGTAGCAGAATTCAAAGAGCGCCCCTAAACATCAGATAACCTACGAGGCTTTGACATGACCCGATATCCCATAAACGAGTCAAGGCTCAACCAGACTCTTGAAGAACTCGGCCATTTGGGGGAAAGTCCCGACGGCATGGACCGTGTAGCCTATTCACCTGAGGACATATTGGGCCGCGAATACAGCATCAATCGGATGCGGGAAGCAGGTCTCGAGACCCGCATCGACACCGCCGGCAATATCATCGGGCGCATCAGCGGGTCGGACGATAGCCTGCCGGTCATCGCTTTAGGCTCGCACACCGACACCGTGCCCAAGGGTGGCAAGTATGACGGGGCTCTCGGGGTGATGGCAGCTATCGAAGTCATGCGCACCCTCAAAGAACAGGGTCATCAGACCCGCCATCCCGTTGAGGTAATCAACTTCACGAACGAAGAGGGAACCCGCTTCCATCGTTGGCTGGTGGGAAGCCGTTCCATGTCCGGCCTGCTGGAACAGGAGGACTTGGACGCCGTGGACGACGACGGGAACGGCCTTGGCCCTTGCCTAGCCGGCATCGGTGGCGACATGTCCCAAATCGGTGAAGCCGTCCGAAAACCCGGCGAACTGGCCGCCTACTTCGAACTCCACATCGAACAAGGTCCTTACCTCTACCTTTCCGGCACGCCCATCGGCGTGGTTACTGGAATAACTGGAAGAGCAGTATTTGAGGTCGAAATTGAAGGCAAGGCCAACCACGCCGGCACCACCCCCATGTCCACCCGGCGCGACGCTCTAGTCAGCGCTTCAAAGCTGGTGTTAGAGATCCAGAAGATGGCCGCTGAGCAGGAAATCTGCCGGGTTTCAACCGTAGGATCTATCAAAGCGGTGCCCAATGCGGTAAACGTAATTCCGGGCAGCGCCAGTATCGGACTGGAATTCCGAGACACTGATATGGAAGCTCTAGCTGCCGCTGAACAGGAACTACGGCGCCTAACGGATCAGGCAGTGGCTGACGACGGAGTCAGCGTCGACGTCGTACGGCACCGGTTCACGAGATCAGTCCCCATAACAGAGGATATGCAGGCCCTGGTTGCGGAGGCCGCCGAAAACTGCGGGTTCGAGTGGGAACCCCAAGCCAGCGGGGCTGGCCACGACGCCCAGGCAATTGCCAACATCGCCCCGATAGCCATG
>CAJWGH010000285.1 GCA_913031095.1 uncultured Chloroflexota bacterium
AGCATGAACCGCTGTATGCCGGGGTTGGCATTCATCCCATGGAAGCCCACGGACTAGTCACCGACGAGGTCTATTCGGAACTCGACCGAATGGCCAAGTCGTCGTCCAAAGTGGTCTGTATCAGCGAAGTGGGTCTGGATTTCTTGCCCGAATCCCCAGTCCATAAAATCCAGTATCAAGTGTTCCGTGAGCACATCCGGCTAGCCAAAAGTCTCAAGTTGCCGATTATTTTCCATTCCCGTGAGTCTCATCAAGAAGTTTTACGCACCCTTAGAGAAGAAAACGCGGATGAGGTTGGCGGAGCCATGCATTATTTTCAAGGCGATGAAACAATCGCTCGGGGAGCCATCGATTGCGGTTTTTATATCTCCTTGGCCCGGCCGCTGACCCGGCTGCCTGAACTCCAAGAAGTGGCCAGGGTTATACCCTTGGAGAATATAGTTCTTGAAACGGACGCTGCACCGCAGCCCTTCAAAAAATACCGAACTAACTGGACCGAGCCCCGACATGTCAGGTCGGTCGCCCAGACCCTCGCTGAGATTAAAGGTATCACAGTGGAAGAAGTGGCAAGGGTGACTACGGGAAATCTGGCGCGGCTGCTGGGTCTTGAGCAGCTTATTGACGTATCCTGATCGCAGCGGCCAACCAATTGAGACACAACACCAACACGGCTGCCTCAGGCGGGCAGTTGAATTTTCATCAACTGTATATCTTTCAGATGGTCGCTACCCATTTGAGTTTCTCCCGCGCTGCAGAGGCGATGAAGATCACCCAGCCTGCGGTATCGATTCAGGTGCAGGAGCTGGAGAAATTCCTAGAAATTACCCTCTTCCATCGAAGACCCCGCGGGCTAAGAATCACTGAGGCCGGAAACGCGGTCTTGGCTTACGCTCAGCAGATTTTCGCACTATCCAGTCAATTGATTAACACGGTTCAAGAGATGGAAAACCTGCACTCCGGCCACCTGGTGTTAGGCGCCAGCTCTACCCCAGGCGAGTACGTGCTGCCTTTGGTAGTGGGACGGTTCCGTCAGATATATCCAGGGGTCCAGGTGGAGTTAGTGATCAGCAATGCCCGAACCATCATGCAGCGAATGTTGGACGGGGACATGGACCTAGGTATGATCGGTGACCACGTTGAGGGGCCCTCTAGCGAATTGGAAATGGTGGACTTTCTAGACGATGACATCGTTCTCGTCGCGGCCCCTAGCCATCCTGTAAATGGCGTTCTGCGGCCCAGCGTCGAGCAGCTGGTGGAATTAGGACTTGTTGCCCGGGAACATGGTTCTGCGACCCGCCAGGCCGCAGAACGCCATTTCCGAAACCTAGGCACAGTGCCAAGAATTGCCGTTGAGTTGGGCAGCAATCAGGCAGTAAAACAGGCAGTGTCTGCCGGCGGCGGCATCGGAATAATATCCCGGCTCGGTATCACCGCAGAGTTGAACGCAGGCATGTTGAAGGTATTGGATGTTGAGGGATGGAAATGTCGGCGTCCGCTGACATTAATCCAGCCTAAAGACCGCTATCTCTCTCCCTCCCAGCGCGCGTTCCGCGAGTTCCTCATGGCCGGACGTCTATCATTCGCTGACGTTGGGGCCACTTCGTAACTTTCTCAGGACGGTCTGGCCAGGGATTGAGCCTATATATGGCCGATGATACCATTGACTTTGCTACCTTCGATTTAATACTTTCTACCTGCTATCCAAGGATTTCGTAGATTCATCGCAGGCGACGGAGACGGAAGAGATGCTACCCAACAATTGCCAGATTGCTCTGAAAGAATGGGCGATAACCGTTGATGCCATGGCCCGAGGAGATCAAGTGCTCCTTCTGCGCAAAGGCGGAATTCATGAAGACGGCAAAGACTTCCGCGTGATTCACCGGGAGTTCCTGTTCTACCCGACATACCTCCACCAAAAAGAGACCCTGATTCAACCGGCCCATCAGCCCGCGCTGCGTAGAATGTTAGAACAGCCACAAGATGCCGATAAAGTCTCCTTCAGCTATTGGGCTAAAGCCGAAGAGGTATTGGAGATATCCGACCAAAAGAAGGTCGATGACCTAGGACCTCATTACATCTGGACAACGGCCTATGCTCAGTCCAAGCTCCATTGGAAGCCAATGCTTCCGCTCTCGGTTCTTCTACTACGGGTCTACCACCTAGAACAGCCAGTGACCGTGCCCTACTTGCCTGAATACGGGGGATGCACGTCTTGGGTTGAGGTCCTGTCGGACGTTAATCTGGGCAAGATGGCGCCGGTATTAGACGATGC
>CAJWGH010000286.1 GCA_913031095.1 uncultured Chloroflexota bacterium
CACATGGCCGGGAGGGACCGGACGCCGCTCCCTCTGCGTATTCGAACTTATCTACTTTGCCCGGCCTGACAGTGTCATGGATGGACAGCTGGTGCACTCTGCCCGTCAGGAATTGGGTGCGCAGTTGGCCCGCGAACATCCGGTTGAAGCCGACCTTGTGATTGGTATCCCTGACTCATCAACCGCCGCAGCAGTGGGCTACGCTCAGGAATCTGGCATACCATACAGCGAAGGCCTGATTAAGAACCGCTACGTAGGCCGGACGTTCATCGAACCAGAACAGCGGCTTCGGGATCTGGGAGTACGCCAGAAGTTCAATACCCTGGTAGATGTGATTGAGGGCAAGCGTTTGGTAGTGGTGGACGACAGTATCGTCCGCGGAACCACGACGCCCCATGTTGTCAACCTGCTCCGAAAGGGGGGCGCCAAAGAGGTACACATGCGGGTCTGCGCACCACCCATAAAGCATCCATGCTTCATGGGTGTGGACATGGCATCCCGAGAAGAGTTGCTGGCAGCCAACAATAGCTTGGATCAGATTCGCGAGATCGTCGGCGCCAACAGCCTAGGCTACCTCAGCGTAGAGGGCCTCATGAAAGTTGTCGGCGGCACCAACGGCGGTTTCTGCGACGCCTGCTTCACCGGAGCTTACCCGGTCCCCGTCCAGTTAGAGCTCACTAAACTCGCTTTAGAACAGGGGATTGCTGCGGCTGACTAACGGCCGATGCCCCCATAGTTCCGAATTTTTTATTTCCCCTTGCCATCATCTCTCCCTTGGATTAACCTTTTACAGCGGCATTCGACCCTGGCTGCCAACGGGCGGAAGTGAACGGGAGGAGCCTCAAATTGGCAAGTGAAGCATACCGGAAATCGGGCGTTGACCTGGACCGGATGGACGGACTGAAAGAGCGGATCAAGGGGTTCGCGGCCAGTACCCATGGCCCCGAAGTGTTGGACAGCTCCGGAAGCTTTGCCGGCCTCTACCAATTGATGGGCTACCGGGAACCCGTATTGGTCGCCAGTACGGACGGTGTCGGAACTAAGATCAAGATTGCGGCCCAACTGGGACACTTTGAATCCATCGGACAGGACCTGGTCACCCTCAACGTCAACGACATCATCACCCGGGGCGCCAAACCCCTCTTTTTCCTCGATTATGTGGCCTTCAGCAACCTGGACATACAGCGCCTAGATAACCTTATGCGCGGTATCGCCTGGGGCTGCCGCGAAGTTGGTTGCGCTTTGATCAGTGGCGAGACCGCCCAGATGCCTCAAGTCTACACTGGAGATGAGATGGATCTAGCTGGGTTCGTGGTCGGTGCGGTGGAGCGCGACCATCTGCTGGAATCCAAGAACATCGAGACTGGAAACATTCTGGTCGGCGTGCCATCCAGCGGTCTCCACACCAATGGGTTCTCTCTGGTCCGTCATGTGTTCGATTCGGACGAAGTCCCCAGCGTACTCTACCGCCATTTCGACGAACTTAACCACCAACTTGGCGAAGAATTACTGGTGCCCCACCGCAGTTATTACCCGCTCATGGAACCGGTCTTAGGTCTCATAACTGGCTTGGCCCACATCACTGGTGGCGGCCTCCCCGGTAAACTCCCTGCCGTCTTCCCGAGCGATCTGGCGGCGGAGATCGACCTTGGTTCCTGGCCTGTGCTCCCCATATTCCAGCTCATCCAAAAAGAGGGCGGGATCAGCGATGAAGAGATGTACCGAGTATTCAACATGGGACTGGGAATGGTCGCTGTCTGCCCCGAAAACAATGTCCCCAAAGTCCTGGAAACCCTACCCGACGCCATGGTCATCGGCAAGATGATACCCAGAGGCGACGGAGAGCAAGTGGTGTATAACGGCTAGGATAATCATTACGGAAAGACGGAGAGGAAGTTGAAAGCACTGCTGAGCGTCTATGACAAGACCGGAATCGTGGAATTCTCCAAGCAGGTGGCTGCGGCCGGGTACGAATTGCTCAGCACCGGCGGCACTCACTCTTCTTTATCGGAAGGCGGTCTCCCTGTCCAACAGGTGGCTGATTACACCGGGTCGCCAGAGATACTGGAGGGACGCGTCAAGACCCTTCATCCAACCATCTATGCCGGGCTTCTGGCCAGGCGGGACTCACCTGACCACATGGGTGAGTTGGATAACCAGGGCATCGATCCGATCGACTTGGTAGTGGTCAATCTATATCCCTTCGTTGAGACCATCAGCAAGCCCGATGTCACGCTTGCAGACGCTCTAGAGAACATCGACATCGGCGG
>CAJWGH010000287.1 GCA_913031095.1 uncultured Chloroflexota bacterium
AGTTCTATCTCAAATCCCCGGAAGAGATGGCCGTCATGTTCTCTCGCTACCCAGATGCACTCAAGAACACCCTACGCATCGCTGAACGCTGTTCCTTCGACCTGACCAAGGACTTGACCTACAGGTTCCCTGATTACCCTGTCCCAGACGGAGCCACTCCTCAGAGCCATTTGGAAACCCTATGCCGCCAGGCCGCGGAGCGACGCTACGGTGGCATCAACCAGAGGGTGGAAGGCCGCTTGAAAGAAGAGCTGCGGTTAATCGGTAAACACGACTTGGCCGGGTTCTTCTTGATTTACTACGAGATTATCCAGATGGCCCGTGAGGTCATGATTGAGATGGGTTTGAGCGACGCCGAAATACCTTTGGAAGAACGGCCGCCAGGCCGTGGTAGAGGTTCGTCGGTGGCCATGCTAGTAGGCTACTTGATCGGCTTGTCCCACATCGACCCTCTGGAATACAACCTGTCCTTGGATCGGTTTCTATCCGACGACCTGGGCGCGGTGCCCGACATTGACCTGGATTTTCCTCGCAATATCCGGGAAGAGCTGATCGTCCGGGTACACCGTAAGTGGGGTTGGGACCGGGCCGCTTTGACCGGGATGATCAGTACCTACCGGATGAAGGGAGCCATCCGGGACTTAGGGAAGGCACTGGGTCTCCCCGCCCAAGACATGGAAAAGTTGGCCAAACGAATCGACTCCCACGATGCTAAAGAACTGGAGCTAGAGATGCTCCAACTACCCGAGTTTCGGGACAAGGTAGACGGGCCAGGTTGGCGAGACCTGATTGAGATGGCTGCCCAGTTGGACGGCTTCCCCAAGTATCTGGCCCAACACCCCGGTGGCATGATCATTAGTTCGTCACCCCTTATTGATACTGTGCCGGTGCAGCAGGCAGCCATCGCCGACCGCTACATCTGCCACTGGGACAAAGACAGTATCGACCAGGCCGGGTTCGTGAAGATTGACTTCCTGGCCCTGGGTGCCCTCTCTCAGATGCAGGAATGTCTGCTTTTGATAGAGGAACGGCAGGGCGAGTACATCGACCTAAGCCGCATCGACTTCAACGACCGGGCCGTCTATGAGTCCATGCACCAGGCTGACACCATCGGTGTTTTCCAGGTGGAGTCGGCGGCCCAGATGCAGACCGTGCCCCGAATCAAACCTTGGAACCTGACTGACATGGCCTACGAGGTTGGCGCAGTTCGGCCTGGTGTGGGAGTGAACGACGGTGTTACCGAGTTCATCCGGCGTCGTTCTGAAGGCATTCCTTGGGACTACGACCACCCACTAGAGCAGAGGGCGCTGGAGCGTACCCTGGGCATTATTCTGTTCCAGGACCAGGTGAACCAGGTGGCAATAGATGTGGCTGGCTTTACGTCTCTTGAGGCCGACCAACTGCGCCGGGCCTTTGGCAAGCGCAACAACGAAGCCATGCTGAATCACTACTGGGAGAGGTTCCGTGACGGAGCCGCCGAGCTTGGAGTTTCGAAGGGCGCCGCCCAGAGGATATTCAAGAAGTTCAACGGTCACTACATGTTCCCAGAGTCCCATGCCTTCGCCTTTGGAGCAACCGCATATCATATGGCCTGGCTCAAGTATTATTACCCGCTGGAGTTTTTCGTTGCCATCTTCAACCAGCAGCCCATGGGTTTCTACAACACCGAAACTCTGAAGGAAGATGCCAAGCGCCACGGTATCACCGTCTTGAACCCGGATATTAACCACAGCCGAGAAGGATGTACCATCAGGAACGAGTCCCTTTTACTGGGTCTGCGCTACGTCCGTGGGATGGGGGGCGCTGCAGCATCCCAGGCAGTGTCGCTTAGAGAACAGGGTGGCTCATTCAAGAGCTTGGCCGAAGCCATGGAACGCACCGGACTGCAGCGGGAGGCCATCGATAATCTGGTGATTGCTGGGGCATTTGATACGTTGGACGCCGGGGTCGCGGAGGCGGAAGAAAAAACCGGACGCCGGCAGGCGTTGTGGGAGGTGGGTCTGCGCTATCGGGCCATCAACACTCAGCAGCGCCTGCCTTTACCCATAGAACAGGACATGGCGAAACTGCCTGAGCAGAGTGAGTGGGAAACCATGGGCGAGGAATACCGCATCCTCGGCCTATACCCCGAAGGTCACCTCATGTCTATGGCCCGGCCTTATCTGGGGCGAGGTATACTATCCAGCCGTGACCTTGAGGCCAAGGCCGATGGCGACATCGTCACAGTGGCCGGACTGGTCATACGCCGCCA
>CAJWGH010000288.1 GCA_913031095.1 uncultured Chloroflexota bacterium
TCGTTTCTCCCGGAACGACGCCAACGACTCTATATGATCCTGACTGGTTAGGGTCAGCACCTCTGCCTGTGCCGCCTCGGCCAGGTGCTCATCCAGAGTCTGGGTCAGGCCGCGGTATATCATACCCTTGACCATACGATTAGGGATGGGTGCCTTACTTGCAATTTTACGCGCCAAGTCCATGGTCGTCTCTTCCAGGGCATCGGCGGAGACGAGGTGAGCCAAAACCCCACACTCCTTTGCCTCTTCAGATTCCAACCAGTCTCCGGTGTAGAGAAGTTCCAACGCCTTGCTGATGCCCATGGCCCTGTTATATAGCCAGGTTGAGCCGGTGTTGGATACCAAACCCATCTGCAAAAAGGCGTTCATGAATCGAGAGTTCTCACAGCCTACTCTGATGTCGCAAGCCAGGACCCAGTCAAACCCGTCGCCGATAGCCAGGCCATTAACCATAGCGATGGTCGGTATGGCCAGGTTGTGTAGCTTGGACGTCACGCCTTGGGGCATGGCACGGATGAACTGGTAGGTCTCGTATGGGTCTTTGTGCCCGAGCAGTTGGTCGCCGCCACGGCTTTCGTCTTTGATGTCAGCAGAGGCGCAGAAGGCCCGACCAGCCCCGGTTATGATGAACACGCGTAGATGCGTGTCTGCGGCCACGTCTTCAAGGGCGTGGTTGAGTTCGGCGAACATCTCTTCATTAAGAGCGTTTAGGCGCTCCGGGCGGTTGAGAGTCAGCCGCGCGATGTGGTCCGACTTGTCCAGAATTATGGTGCTATAGGCCACCTCGGTTCCCTCCCGGCGGTTGCTCTAAATGTGAATCGTCGAGCCATGATTCTGGTGCTGCTACATTCCACTGTCAAGTTGACATCGAATAATGCCGATTCCATACTGGCCGCAATCTGCGACGATGGTTTCAACACAGACGGGTAGGAGGTTTTACATGTCACGCGAAGTTCTGTTCTTCACCGAGATGGGGTACACCGCATACCCGCAAGACCAGGCCAAGAAACTTGGCTACAACAACCTCATGTTCCCTAACGAGTTCTTCAGTCCCGAAAAAGCTCAGGAGCTTTACTCGATGTATTTCGAGGAGCTCCAGTACTGCAGCGAGTCCGGTTTCGATGGCGTCATGATCAATGAGCACCACAACAATCCTCTTTGCATGATGCCCTCTGTAAACGTGATTGGCTCAGTGCTCGCCCGAACCACCAAGAAAGGTAAGATCGCTTTCTTGGGCAACGTCCTACCCATTCACGAGAACCCTCTCCGAATCGCCGAAGAGATCGCAATGATCGACATACTCTCCGGAGGCCGTGTGGTGTGCGGATTCGTACGAGGAATAGGCCAGGAGAGCATCGCCACCAACACTAACCCGGTTTATAACCGGGAGCGGTTCGATGAAGCCCATAACGTCATCATCAAGGCCTGGACCAACCCCGGTCCGTTTCGCTACGAGGGAAAGCACTATCAATACCGGGTGGTTAACCCTTGGGTGATGCCGTTGCAGAAACCTCATCCGCCTATTTGGATTCCTGGCGTGGCATCCACAGAATCGGTGGTCTGGGCAGCCAAGCACAAATATCCGTACGTGGCCTTAGCCCCGCCAGTGGACTTGCTCAAAGGTATCTATGAGCTTTATGACGAGACCGCCAAGGCCGACGGCTGGGCACCTACGTCAGAACACCGGGCCTACGCGGTCCGAATAAACGTGGCCGACACTGACGAAAAGGCCTACGAAGAGGGCAAGAACTTCTATTGGCAACTTGGGACTTCGTTCGGAATCACGCCGCCCCATTGGCAGGCGCCTCCAGGATACATCTCCAGATCATCAGCCCAGAATGCACGGGAGGCAGCCCGGACGGCAGCTTCCAACATCACTCCCGGCGGACCCGGCCTGCCCTACGATGAGGCTCAGGAGACAGTCCAAATCATAACTGGCAATCCCGACACAGTCACCAAAAAGCTCAAGAGGATTATTGACCTCATCAACCCGGGCACTATAGTGCTCTGGGGCCGGGAGGGCCCCATGTCCCACAAGATCGCCATGCGCAACATAGACCTCCTAAGCCAAGAAGTCATCCCAGCCATCAAGGAATACCAAGCGGTTCAACAGGGCTAACAAACTAAAAGCCACTCTTCCGTAAAAGGCAGTTGAGGGGATTGCTCCACCAGACAACATAAGAAGGGCCTCCCGATTAGCCAGGAGGCCCTTCTTATGTTCCTATATGTCAAACGAATCTC
>CAJWGH010000289.1 GCA_913031095.1 uncultured Chloroflexota bacterium
GGGTCGTCTTCCGGTATCCCGGCCTCGACCTTTCCCACCAAGTCGCTGCCGACGTCGGCGGCCTTGGTGAAGATGCCTCCGCCAACCCTGGCGAAGAGGGCTATGGAGCTGGCGCCCATACCAAAGCCAGCGACAACGGAAGCATCTTGGAAGATGACGTATAGGATGGTCACGCCCAGCAGACCGATTCCGACCACCGTGGCTCCCATAACCGCGCCACTGGAGAAAGCGATTCGCAGGGCGGGGTTAAGGCCGTGCATTGCTGCGGCGGCGGTGCGAACGTTAGCGCGAACGGCAACGCTCATGCCGATGAAACCGGCAGTGGCGGAACAGATGGCTCCCGCCAGATAGGCAATGGCAGTCTCGGGCACCGTCCTACCTACAGTCCACCAGTCGATCAGTATCCAAAGTCCGGCAGCGACTACAATAACAAACGGGGCAAGAATCAGATATTCACGCCGTAGAAACGTTCCGGCTCCTTCGCGTATAGCATCGCCGATAGCCCGCATCCTCTGATTTCCAGCATCGGAGCGGAGGACACGCATGGCGGTCAATAAGGCGAATAAAAGGGCGACGCCCCCTGCGGCGAGGGCAACGATTATGGATTCCATGAAGAGACTCTCTTAGAAAGACAGGCGAGCCTGAATTTATGTCTAGAAACGGTCTTTTTTTGGGCGTGCGCAACGTATCATACGGGCATAGGGGTGTCAAGCGGATTTCGACGCCGCATATGGTTATTTTGGACGGTACTCGCCGCAAAGGAGCCTGTTTTGTTTCTCTTGTTGGTGACCCGGAGGTTGGTTAGGAGTGGTGTATCTCTATCCCGAAGAGGACATTGTCATACCAAACCAGAACGAGCGGAAGGTATTCGTACGCTGGTAGCTTCCGCCAGACAATGCGCCGTCCATCGACCAGCCCGCAAAATCCGAAGTGCTGCAGGCCTACCGTTCAAAGTGAGATTTGTAGCCCAAAGAAAATCCTCAAAAAGAACGCCGTGGTTGCCGCCATTCGAGTTGGGTCTGGCCTTCGGCACAACGTGAGACCGTTCCAGAATAATTGAGATTGGCTCTGGTTTCGTTCTGTAGACTATGGAGTGTTTCCCTCGGCCTCCAGAGTTGTATCTTACCCGCAGCGGATTAATGGCAGAGCCATCAGCCGGTTACCAGTGTTACCGATCGAACGAATTATCGTCTTGAGGTTATACTAATCCCTCTGATCAAATCCTCTCGGCCCATGAACCACAGGCCTGCGGGTTTCATTTTCAGTCAGAGACTACCCACAATTCCACACACGGCGCATAATATCCATCGATGAACAGCCCTGATTCAAATCCGGACTCCAACCTGGACCTAAGCGCAGACGTCATCGTCATCGGAGGCGGACCGGCCGGCAGCGCCGCAGCCACCATGTTAGCGCGCAAAGGCTGGCAGGTGACTCTCTTGGAGCGTGAACAGTTCCCCCGTGACCACGTCGGTGAGTCCTTGCTGCCTGCTTCCATATCGGTATTAGAGGAACTGGGGGCGCTGAACGCGGTTGAGGACGCTGGTTTTCTAAAGAAATACGGCGCCACCATGGTCTGGGGCACGGGCGACACGCCCTGGAGTTGGTACTTCAAGGAGGCCAGCCAGCGGTATCCTCACTCATATCAGGTCTGGCGGCCTCAGTTCGATCAAATATTGTTGGACAATGCTAAGGCCCAGGGGGTCACAGTTCTTGAAGGACATCAGGTCACCAACGTCATATTTGACGGGGATGAGGCCATCGGGGTGGAATTCACCAGCAGTCAGGGCGGCTCCGGTGAAGCTCAATGTCGGTTCGTGGTGGATGCCAGCGGCCAATCAACACTCCTGGCCAGGCGCTTGGATTCCAAGCAGTGGGATCCGTTCTTCCAGAACTTGGCGGTCTACGCCTATTTCACCGGCGCCAAACCGCTTCCAGATCCCGACCAGAACAATATCTTCATCGAGTCCTACCGTTACGGGTGGCTCTGGAGCATTCCACTTCACACCGGGCTTACCAGCGTCGGAGCGGTGGTAGACTCCGCGATCGGACAGGAAGGAATACAGCAAAACGGCGCTAAAGCATTCTTGGAAGCCCAGTTGGCCCAAAGCATTCAGACGCGCGCTATGCTTGAGAACAGCCAGATGGACTCAGAGGCAACAGTAGTCCGCGACTGGTCATATACAGCCGAAAAGCTCTACGGACCAGGATACATAATGGCCGGTG
>CAJWGH010000290.1 GCA_913031095.1 uncultured Chloroflexota bacterium
TCGTCCCACATCTTGTCGATATCTCCGCCGTAACCGTCGATAACCAGGTGCATCCAACCTCCAAAATTTATGCGAGTAGCAACGCTATGGATAGCCAAAATAACACGTTTGTGCTCCTTGGCAAATCCAGTTGTATAGAATATCATCACATGTGGCCCAGCACAATCAGACTGAGACCGGCCCGCCCAGGCGTGCCTAACCGCGTGATATAACTTGCATCCTGACATGATTCAGGCAGAAGGTCTGACCCACTACTACGGTCCGTACCCTGCGATTCAGGACGTCAATTTTGGCGTCAGAAAGGGCGAGATTCTAGGATTTTTAGGCCCCAATGGCGCAGGTAAGACGACCACAATGCGTATCATCACGGGCTTCATGCCCCCGACCCGAGGAACCGTGACACTGGACGGGTTCGATGTGGTGGAACAATCCTTGGATGCCCGACGTCGAGTGGGCTATCTCCCCGAGACTGTACCTCTGTACACGGACATGTCGGTGAACGGCTATCTCAAATATATGGGCACCCTTAGGGGCATGCCACCCAAGGACATAAAAGCTCGCCTGGGCGACGTGATTGATGTATGTCGTCTGGGCGACTACCGGAAGACGCAGATAGGGAAGCTCTCAAAGGGTTTCCGGCAGCGAGTTGGCATCGCGCAGGCCATAATCCACCAGCCTCAGGTACTGGTGCTTGATGAGCCAACCATCGGAATCGACCCCATCCAGGTTGTCGAGACTCGCCGGTTGATCAAAGACTTGGGCAGTGAACAGACCGTCGTATTGAGCAGCCATATCCTCCCCGAAGTAAGCATGCTCTGCGATCGAGTCTTGATAATAAATGAAGGCCGCATAGTTGCGGAAGACACCCCTAAGAACCTGGCTGAAGGGCTCCAAGGAGTGGACCGACTTGAGGTAGAGGTCGGTGGGCCAGCTGCCGAAGTGCTTCCGGTCTTGAGGGCCATAAGCGGTGTGAATGAAGTCAACCACATCAACCAGGACGGCCGCCACACCTATATAATCCAAGCCCAGTCCGGGCAAGACCTGCGAGACGCTATCTCTCAAGAGATCGTCAGCAACGGGTGGAGCCTCAGGGGGCTCCAGATGGTTGGAATGAGTCTGGAAGAGATCTTTCTCCGCCTCACCACCCACGAGGAGTTGTAGGGATGCGGACGGCCCAAGCAGTGGCTTGGAAAGAAATTCAGATCTATTTCAGCAGCCCAACCGCATACATAGTTGGCCTGATATTCCTGGCTTTGACCGGGTTCTTCTTCACCCAAGACCTGGGCGACCCATTCCCAGAAGCAACTCTAGTTCCATTCTTTAACGGCGCCATAGTCATGTTCATATTGCTGGCACCGGCTCTAACCATGCGGTTGTTAGCCGAAGAAAGCAAGTTGGGCACCATAGAACTTCTCCTGACCTCACCTGTCCGTGACTGGGAGATTATAGTGGGCAAATACGTTGCTAGCCTGACCTTCTTCCTAGTCTTGGTGGCCTTGTCGTTCTTCTACGCCATCCTACTCTTCGTGTACGCCGACCCAGACCCAGGTCCCATCTATGCCGGGTATCTGGGGTTCATATTGTACGGAGCAGCAGCCTTGGCAGTGGGATTGCTCACCTCTACCATGACCAACAACCAGATCGTGTCGGCGGTGGTGGCCATGGGCATATTACTGGCCCTGTTCTTCGCTGACCGGGCCTTCGGATCCGTAAGCGGTAAGGCTGGTGAGATCATCGGAGAGATCGGCGTCCGAGGGCATTTCGACGATTTCTCACGGGGTGTAATTGACACCTCAAACATCGTTTACTTCATCAGCGTCGCTGTGTTCTTCCTGTTCCTGTCCATGAGAACCTTGGAATCCCGCAGGTGGCGGTAGTATGGCTACCCCTTCGAATCCCGATTCGGACGGTCTAGAACAGGAGGACCAACGGCCAAGGGATTGGCGCCGGAGACCACGTTCTGAGCGCACTGCCCCTCAAACGGATGCCGCCCAACAAGCTCAACCTCGAGTCGCAGAGACAGACGAAGAACTCTCCCGACCACTGATAACTTTCTTCGAGCCGGCCCTAGACCTGATCGCTCTCTATAGCGGGCCACTGATTCTCGCAGGCGTCATTGCCCTCGTCACCGGCATCGCGGTGGTCGCTTTCATCAGTTCCATGCGGCTCTATGGCTACATCGATATCGTTATTGGAGGGGTATTACT
>CAJWGH010000291.1 GCA_913031095.1 uncultured Chloroflexota bacterium
GGATTATCTGCCTCGACTCATCCCCGCAATAAAGATTGTGGCCCGGCTCTAAGAACCCTTTAACCATGTCGATAACCAGAACTACATTTGCCATGTGTAATCTCCGTTGCTAGGGTTGCCGTTGAGGAGGAGTGACAATTGTCACTTCACCGGAGTCGTTAACGGGTATCTTGGGTAAAATGGGAATACGTCCGTTAACAGGTCTCCGGCCACCACTTTTCCACTGGAACGGTGCCGAAATCCTAAGCCTGTATGGCGAATTGGGCGTCCTCTGCCAGCATGCTGGAGAGACCCATAGCTTCGAAGCAGTCTTGCAAACTAACCATGCTATCCATCAGGTGGGCGGTGGTGCCCTTTTCCTTCAATTGGGCCATCACTTGCTCCACAACATGGGTTACCGACAGTAGAGCACTGGCAGGATAAATGACTATTTTGAATCCGAGCCTCTCCAATTCAGTAGCCGATAGCAATGGTGATTTTCCCGACTCAACGAAGTTGAACAGCAGCGGAATGTCGAGGTTTTTGCCGGCCCGCTCAACCTCTTCCGGGGTGCGCAGCGCTTCGACGAACAGCGCGTCGGCACCAGCTTTTACGTACTCATCGCAGCGATGCATGGCATCGTCCCATCCGGTGACTGCGATGGAATCAGTGCGCACTATAATCGTGAAATCATCGTCGGTGCGGGCGTCGACAGCTGCCCGTATCTTCTGGACCATGTCTTCTGTGGAGACGACTTTCTTATCGTCCAGGTGGCCACAGCGTTTCGGCATCTCCTGGTCTTCTATATGGATGGCCGCCACACCGGCCCGTTCGTACTGTCGGACCGTCCGACGCACGTTCAACACTCCACCGTAACCAGTGTCAGCGTCGGCGATCAGTGGCACCTCCAAGATGTCGGCCAACGCAGCAGCGTTCGCAACCATCTCAGTCATGCTAGCCAGGCCCAAGTCAGGGCGACCGAGTTGGGCCACTGACGTTCCTGCTCCAGTCATGTAAACGGCTGGAAAGCCGGCCTTTTCGATCAGCTTTGCCGTAAGGCAGTCATAAGCTCCAGGGGCTTGAATGATTCCTGGGTCGTTGAGCAATTTCCGGAACTTAGTGGTGATGCGCATGCGGGCCTCCGATAATGGTGCGGGTCTAGAATCACAGAACGTGGCGACATTATACAGGGCGGTATTCCAGGGTTCAGATCAGGGAAGGGACAAAACCAGAGGACGGAAATCAGGCAATCATCCCGCCATCGATTGTAAGCACTTGGCCGGTGATATAGCTCGCCCCGTCACCGGCCAAGAAAATCACAGCCTCGGCTACGTCCTCGGGTGTCCCGAAACGGCCCATGGGAATGGTGGACAGTATCTTGTCCTGGGTCTCCTCACTCAGTTCGTCGACCATGGCCGTGGTGATGTAGCCTGGAGCCAGTGCATTAACCGTCACGTTGCGGGAGGCAACTTCTCTGGCGACCGCCTTAGTCAAACCGACTAATCCGGCCTTGGCGGCAGCGTAATTGGCCTGGCCTGGGTTGCCTGAGAGACCCACCACCGACGACATGTTAATCACACGGCCGGAGCGTTGCCGAATCATATGGGTCATAGCATATCGGGTACAAAGGAAAGCGCCGCGGAGGTTCACGTTCATCACACTGTCGAAGTCTTCTGGCTTCATCCTGATCAACAGTTGGTCCTTGTTGATGCCAGCGTTGTTGACCAGGATGTCGATGCGGCCATAGTGGTCCACCAGGTTCTTAATCACTTTTTCAGCGGGTTCTTCCAGAGATACGTCTCCGCCAACTAGAATGGCCTCTCCTCCGGCCTTATTAATGGAGTCGACAACAATCTCGGCTGCATCTGAGCTGGAGTGGAAATTAACGCCGACCCTGGCCCCAGCCTGGGCCAGACGATGGGCGACAACGGCGCCAATCCCGCGGGAGGCTCCGGTAACCAGTGCGACTTTACCGTCCAATTGGATACCGCCCATATAGCTAATCTACTTGCTCGCGCCGCTACCGGCGGCTTTGGCCACAGCCTCTTCATTAACACTAGCCAGGTCTTCTGACATGATCTCGATCATTCCCAGGTCAACGTAGCGAATGGCAGTGCTCACTGCAGCCGTAATCTCGTCGGCTTTACTGGAACCGTGGCCCACGATCACTGGGCCTTTCACGCCGAACAGCGGGCCACCGTTGGAGCGTGTGC
>CAJWGH010000292.1 GCA_913031095.1 uncultured Chloroflexota bacterium
ATGACGTTTCTGTTCGCGGTTGTATTAGGGATCGGTTTTGGGGGGCGAACCCCAGTGACAACCTCGATTAGGGGTGTTTATTTTGGGCGGCGAGCTTTTGCTGCTATTACGGGCATGTCTATGGTACCCATGAATGTCATGTTATTCGCAGCGCCGCTTTTCGCCGGGTATATGCGAGACGCTACAGGATCCTACACTATCCCATTCTTGGTCATAGCGATCGTTTGTATGTTCGGCTCGTGTTTGTTTTTGCTATTAGGGAACCCTCCCACGTTTCTTGAAACTAACCAATCTTCCCGATCAAATTGAACCTATGACCCGACATGAAGAACCGGGCAGTGTGAAATAACGGTAATCTTGAATTCTGGCAATAATTTCTGATTGTGGTTGTCGGCAGTACAAACCTAAAAGTGCAATGGCCTCCACTGTTCTGCTGGCCGATTCGGTTCAGCGTTTCATCATAAACTAGTGCTGTTTCGGACCAACCTGTACGTGTTATAGGGTGGCGTTCCGCCCTATTCGAACCTGTCGGGGCGGTAGTCGCCCAAGAATTCCACCTGGGCTCCATCCACTATCTCCATAGTAGCCATCTGGGCCATGAGCGGTGCTAGGGTAACTCCACTGTGGGTCAAGGCTAAGTATAGGTTGGGCGCTTTTGGCGAGAAGCCAATCACCGGGAAGCCATCTAAGGGCATAGGCCGGTAGCCAACGGGCACTGGTATGGCCGAAGCACCTTTGAGGGCAGGAACGTATTCTGCTGCCCGCGCCAGCAGCTCGTCAGCGTGGGGTTGTGTATCGTCTCTGGCCAGGCTTTCTTGGCTGCCTTCCCCAATCATGGCTGTGCCGTCTAAGGATTGCCTCAAGTGAATCTCGGGTCTTCCTGTTTCCAGTGGTGGGGCGTATACCACCGATACGTTGGACAGCAGTGGCTGAGAGATGGGGTTGGTGCGAATCACCACGCCTGGGCTGTCCTGCTGGGGTATGGATACCCCGGCCATCGCCGCTAAAGGGGTGTTGTCAACGCCACCAGCCAACACGACCACGTCGGATTCTATGTTTATTCCGCCTGCCACGACCGTGGCGGAGCTGGAATCCGATGTTATGCCCGTGACTTCAGTCTCAAGCATAGCGGTTGCTCCGTGCTTGGTGGCTACCCTGATACAGGCTTCTGCTGCGAGAGTGGGTTCAACGATGCCGTCAAGTTCGCAATAGATGGCCGCTGTCACATTTCCAGGAGAGATAGAGGGCTCCAGCTGCGACATCTGGACGCCGTCCAGAACCTGGCAAGGGTACCCCCAGGCGTGGAGTTGTGCGGCACGAGATTTAAGCTCTGCTGCTCCCTCTTTCGTGGCGGCCCATTCCATCTGCCCTCCCCAGCGCAGGCCGACGTCGATGTCCAGGCTCTTGGCGAACCGGTCCCACATGACTAAAGAACGGCGGTTGAAGTCGTGATAGGAAACGGGGTGCTTTGCGGTGGCGTTGATCCAGGCGAAGGAATGGCTGGTCGCTCCGCTGCCAGGGCGACTCCGATCGATAACCGTTACGGCCGCGCCGCGTTTGGCGAGGGAATGAGCGATGGCGGCGCCGACTATACCGGCGCCGATCACGGTTACTTTGACCGGTTTGCTAGAAAGACCTGTTGACATAAAAACCTCAGACCAGGTGGACGAATATGCCTTATTATCCAGTCTAAGGTCAAGAAGACTCAAGGCGTGAGTAAAACGTCAATCACAGTCACAGGGATAGCGCCATTGTCTTAAAATTTATTGGGCTTGTGATTTGGTGCGCTCGTTGCCCTGTGTGTGTTCCCAGCCCGCGAGATCGGCGTGGAACCCGCGCATCTCGTTGGAGAGCACTTCGATGAAGTTCCGCACGGCCTGTCCCAGAAACTTGCCCTTCAATGTGCAGACTCCGATGACCGAAGACTCGAAGATGTGGTCCAGGCGGACCACGCCAATCCGGTTGTGATCTTTTTGGTGGAGTGTGAAATCGGCGCAGACGGCAACACCCATGCCGGTTTCTACATAGCGTTTGATGGACTCGGTGTCGTCCAATGCCAATACAACGTCCCAAGTCACTCCCTGGTTTCTCAGTTCCTGCTCTACCCTCTGCCGAGTCAGACTCTCCGGACCTGACAATATTAGCGGCCAAGGAGACAGGTCTTGCAAGGTCACACTGGCGCGCTTTAAC
>CAJWGH010000293.1 GCA_913031095.1 uncultured Chloroflexota bacterium
CAATATCAGTTGGAGCACTTCCCAGAAAGCCTGGCACCTGACCTGCCCGGTCACCCCGACGGCGAATCTCTGTCCACGGTTGCCGAATATACTGAATGGGTACGGGACTGGCTGCACAGCAGAGGTCACACGGAGGATCTAGTTCTTTCTGGATTCACGTTGGGCGCCTGCATTGCGCTTCAATACGCTCTAGACTACCCAGACGAAGTTGCCGGCCTGCTCCTCATGACCATCGCCATGCGGCCTAAAGAGCGGGCGGAGGGAGGCCTGGAATTCCGACTGAACGCAGCCAAGGACCCTCAGATCTATGAAGATTGGCTCGAGGCCATGCGCCACAGCCAGATGTTCATAGCGCCTGAATTGAGCAACAGTTTGATCGAATGCCATCGAAAGGTTGGCCCGCGATCCCAGTACAACGACCTAGTCACTATCGATAACTTCGACGTGCGCGATCGAATCGGCGAATTGAAAGTACCATTAACGCTGATACGGGGAATGGACGACCCAGGTAAGCCGGCTGAGTACGAACTAGAGATTCACGAGGCTGTCCCTGGCTCCAAGTACATCAAGCTGGAACAAGCAGGCCACTTCCCTATGGCCGAGCGCCCCGACGACATCAACCGGGCACTTGAAGAGCTGTTGGCCTAGATTTCCCTTCTGACGACCCCGGGTCTGCAGGCCCATAGAGATTTTAGTCAACCGAGTGGCAACGATGGTGCGTGCCCTTTTCGATCTGCCTAGCCAGTAACTAGACTAGACAGTCGAGGGAACCGCGTCACACTTGGTCTCCTCTCTGAGGCAGAACGCTGATCTATTAAGTGAGACACGCGCTACTAACAATGGTATATATCGCAGGTTAACTCTCGTAATTCTAAGGAGTGGAGTACGGGATTTTTCGACCTGTTACGAAGTCATACCCAACCGGTGATCACCGGAAGATTAACTGGGGTGACCAGATACGGAACGCACGCGACCCTTAGCTCTTAGCCGGGAGGTAGGCCTGGTACCAGGCCACGGTTTCTTTCATCACCTCAGAAAAGGCTGGCTCTGCATAGACTTCATAGTGGCCTACACCTTTCAGTACCACCAGTTTCTTGGGCTCTCCGGCATTGGCGTATAGCTGCTCCGATTCTTCGGGCGGCACCAGGCGGTCATCCACGCTAGTGATGAACAGGATGGGCCGGGGCGAAATCTGGCCGACGATCCATTCTGGGTTGAAGCCGATGGTGTCGTCCACGTATTCCACTGGAATGGACCCTACGGCAGCGGGATTGTCCTTGCGGGCGGCAGCGGCCAACTCGGCCGATTGCCGGTCCGGCAGAAGTATGTCTGCCCGTTCCACCATCTCTGACTTCCCAGTCAGAGCCCGCTGCTCTCGATCGGTTTTGGACCGGTCCAGCAGGTCGAACCATTCGTCCATGCGACGTACTCGACTCATCCACCTGGCGCCGTGGCCGATACCAACCACACTGACGATACACTTCGCCCGCTGGTCAACAGCTCCCACCCAGGAAACCGTGGCACCGCCGTAGCTGGTGCCATAAATACCGATGCTATCCTCGTTGACCTCGGGCTGGACGCCCAAGAAAGTCATAGCAGCCTGAACATCAGCAACTCGACTATAGGGGGCGAGACGATTGGGGCTCTTACCCTCGCTTTCACCCCAACCCTTGTAATCGAAGGTCATCACCACATACCCCGCCTCGTTTAAAACTCTGGCATTGTCGGGCAGGTACAGGTCTTTAACTCCGGTATAGCCATGGCATAACAAAATACCGGAACGAGGCTCTCCCGCCGGCAAGTCGTCTGGAACGTAGATATCTCCGCAAAGCTTGAAGCCCTCGCTATAGAACTCTACTGCCCGTTTCATGGCTTGTGCTCCTGTTACTCGTCTACATTTAGGCCGGCGGTCTGGAAATCAGCCTGGGTCATCCCCGTAAATCGTTCAGGCAGGAAAAGGTCGATGGACGATGGCACCTGTTTGCAGGCACCCCGGATATATTCCAAAACAGCCTTACCGGTACTCGGGCCGAGGTGGATACCCTTGGTGGTATGCCCCGTGGCCAAGACCACGCCTTCCTTTCCGGGCACTGGCCCGATGATGGGGAGTC
>CAJWGH010000294.1 GCA_913031095.1 uncultured Chloroflexota bacterium
AACATTGATGGACAATGCCCAAGACCTCTGGCAAGAACGCATGCGGCTGGTGCGCTCGCGCGACCTCCAATTCATGCTGGCCGACGCCTTGGCCGACCATCAACCGCCCGTAGTCAGGAAACATCGGGGACAGCGTGTTCAGATCAACCGGATACAACAGGTTGGGATAAACCCGCCGACTTTCCTTTTCACAGTCAATAATCCTCAACTGGTACACTACACGTACCAGCGATATCTTGAGAACAAGATACGCGACACCTTCGGCTTTGACCGTACTCACCTGAAATTAGTGTTCAAGGCCAGATAATCACCAGCGCCTTACGACTGGGTCGAGCAGCATTAGCTCCATGAAAAGACTCCCCATATCGATCATCGTCCAGGCGGTGACCATACCGTTTATCATTACCGGAGTGGTTGTCACCCTGCTAACGATGGATGGCCAGTCCGAATCCGCAAAATATAGCGTTATCATGCCCTTAGCCTATCTAATGGGTTCTATATCTTGGGGCTACATAATCCTGCAGTGGAAGATGGGAGTTGATGTCCGCGAATACGGCAGCGGACGTACCGGCATGTCCAACGTGCTGCGCACCGGGGGTATAAAGTCGGCCGCGGTGGTTCTGACCTTGGATATCGCCAAGGGAGTTGTAGCAGTGGCCATTTCCAGGGAAGTCATCGGCACTCACGGCGCGGAAGTAGCGGCCGGGCTAATCGTTCTGGTGGGCCACAACTGGCCCGTGTTCCTGCGATTCAAGGGAGGCCGCGGTATACTGACGGCATTAGGAGGGCTGGCCTTGATGGTCCCCGTTGCAGCTGTCGTCGCCACCGCCACCTTCTTGGCCATCACCTATCTAAGCCGATATATATCATTGGGTTCAGTAGTTGGCGTCGTGATAGGGGCGTTCTCTATCCTCGCCTTGGCATTAGTCGATGTGCACTCCGATACCTATATGATTTATGGCTTCATCGCCTGCATCATGATCGTCTGGCAACATCGGGACAACATTCAGCGAATCCGCGACGGCAACGAACGCCGATTGGGCCACCCAGCCACCAAAGTGGAGTAATCCTCCCACTCCTCTCACTCGACTGACCTGATTTTTCGCCATAGACTAGATGTGTACGTTTCCGGAGCGGACCTATATTAGTTTCAGCGGGTTTTGATTGAGCGATAGAGCAACCATCATCGGAACGACTACCTGGGGGACAACTCTGGGCATCTTGCTGACCCAGAACAATGTCTCGGTAACCATGCTCGCCAGAACCGAGGCTGAAGCCAACACCCTGTCCGTGGCACGGCGCAACAACCGGTTCCTTCCTGACGCGCCTTTCCCTGAACGCCTGACCATTACCGGCCAACCAGGGATTGCCCTAAAAAAGAGCGATCTAGTGGTTATTGCTGTACCGTCGGACCGCTTCAGAGAAAACATCCGCCGGATAACCCCTCATCTCCAACCCGAAACCATCGTACTGAGCGCCACCAAGGGTTTGGAATTGCCCGAGGCCCGAAGGATGAGTCAGGTGCTGGAAGACGAACTACCCGTCGAACTCCACTCCGGCATCTGCGTATTGTCAGGACCCAACTTAGCTAAGGAAATCGTCCAAGGCCAGCCGGCTTCTACGGTCATAGCGGGCCAAAACTATGAAGCGGCAAAGCAGGCCCAGGACGCTCTGGTGTCGACCAACTTCCGGATCTATACCAGCGCCGACGTCCTGGGGGTAGAACTGGCAGGCGCCTTGAAAAACATCGTGGCTCTGGGGGCTGGGATCGGCGACGGTATGGAGGCTGGGGAGAACGCCAAAGCCGCCTTCATAACCCGTGGCCTGGCCGAGATGACCCGTCTGGGCATCGCCGCCGGAGCAGACCCATTGACCTTCGCAGGGCTAGCAGGGCTGGGCGACGTGGTTGCCACCTGCTCCAGCCGCCTCAGCCGAAACCGGTTCGTAGGTGAACAACTGGCCAAAGGCCGCTCTTGGGATGAGATACAGGAGTCCATGGACAACGTGGCCGAAGGAGTGAACGCCACTCAGGCAGCTTTAGTCCTAGCTAAAGACCTTAGCGTGGAGATGCCTAT
>CAJWGH010000295.1 GCA_913031095.1 uncultured Chloroflexota bacterium
GCTCTGAGATTACCCGCCGAGACTTAGAACAATGGTTCTTCAAGATTACTGAATATGCCGACCGCCTGTTGGACTTCGACGGCCTGGAAGAATGGCCAGAAAAGATCTTGACGATGCAACAGAATTGGATCGGCCGCAGCGAGGGAGTAGAGATAGGCTTTGATATATCCGAAGCGGGATTGCAAGAAAAAGAGATCCGCACCTTCACTACCCGTGTAGACACTATATTCGGTGTGACGTTCATAGTGTTGGCCCCGGAGCACCCTTTGGTTCCTGGCATGACCTCGGTTCAGAATCAACAGGCTGTCGACGAGTACATCACCAAAGCCCGGCAAACCTCAGAGATCGACCGGCTGTCTGTGGAGAAAGAAAAGACGGGAGTTTTCACGGGGAGTTACGCCGTCAACCGTCTGAATGGACAACGCGTACCGGTATATATCGGCGATTACGTGCTTACCACTTACGGCACCGGTGCCGTTATGGGCGTACCTGCCCATGACTCCCGCGATTTCATGTTCGCTCAAAAGTACAAACTTCCCATCAAAACAGTCATCGCTCCCATAGAGTGGGACGGGAAAGAACCCTCAGAGGCCTATCTCGACGAAGGCTTTATGACCAACTCCGGTGCCTACGATGGTATGACTAACAGCGAAGGCAAAACAGCCATCGCCGCAGACCTGGAAAAGAATGGCTGGGGTATTAAAACGGTCTCGTACCGCATGCGAGACTGGTTGATATCCAGACAGCGCTACTGGGGCACTCCGATACCCATGGTCTATTGCGACGTCTGTGGGGTGGTACCGGTTCCAGAGAAAGATTTGCCGGTGCTACTGCCCCAAGATGCAGATTTCAGGCCTACTGGTGAGTCGCCTTTGGCGGGCAACCAAGAGTTCCTCAACACCGATTGCCCCCAGTGCGGTGTCAACGCCAAACGCGAGACTGACACCATGGACACGTTTATGGACTCGTCTTGGTATATGATGCGCTACCTCGATCCTCATAACGTGGATGACCCGGCCGACTCCAAACTACTAGACCGCTGGATGACCGTCGACCAGTACACCGGCGGAGCCGAGCACGCGGTAATGCATCTGCTTTACTCTCGGTTCTTCACCAAGGGTATGCACGATATGGGCCTGGTGGACTATGACGAGCCATTCCTCAGGCTGTTTAACCAGGGTGTGATTTTGGGCTCAGACCACGAGAAGATGAGCAAGAGCCGCGGAAATGTGGTCAACCCCGATGAAGTTGTCGATGTGCTTGGGGCTGACGCTGTGCGTTGTTTCCTGATGTTCATTGGCCCTTGGGACCAAGGCGGCCCCTGGAGTGATGTAGGCATCAACGGAACCGCTCGCTGGCTGAACCGGGTCTGGGATATAGCGGTGCGCGATGCCAGCCAACTTGGCAGTGCTTCCGTTGATGCTGAATCTGTTCGTGACACCAACCGCCTGCTGCACCAGACCATCCGAAAGTGCCACAATGACTTGGACAAATTCAAGTTCAACACGGCCATAGCCTCATTGATGGAGTTGACCAACCATTTGAACAAGGTTTGGTCTGACGCTAGCGTCGATGCCAAGAGCTGGCGGAACTGCACCGAGCACCTGCTGCTTCTGCTTGCGCCGATGGCACCACATATGACTGAAGAACTATGGGAGATGAACGGACATCCTTACAGCATCCACCAACAGGATTTCCCCTCCTGGGACGACGACTTGGCAGCGGAAGATGTCATAACTTTGATTGTGCAGGTCAACGGCAAGGTTCGCGACAAGATTGAAGTCTCGGTGGGAATAGAAGAGTCCGAAGCTCAAGCGCTCGCCCTAGCAAGCCCACGGGTTCAGAATCATGTTGAAGGCAAATCGGTGGCCAAAATGGTCTACGTTCCTGGCCGCCTGGTCAACGTCGTAGTCAGCTAGATAGGTGGCTTGCCACGCGTATCCAACTAACTTTGGTAAACACTCGATGAACCTCCATGGGTGCGGGTATGAACGTCGAAGACATCTATAAGCAATTGACTAACGGGGCCAAAGACGGCTCTATCCGGGCTGGTTGGGTGGAACGCT
>CAJWGH010000296.1 GCA_913031095.1 uncultured Chloroflexota bacterium
GCATGGTCTGGAACGCCTCACCTTCGATCAGTCCTTCTTCGGCCGCCATAACTCCGTAGTGTACGTTCACTCGGATGAACTTAGCGCCGGTGACGGCAGCGATTCCCAGGGCGGATAGAGCGTCGTTTCGCAGCATATTGATACCCACTGGGACCTTCACCACTTCTTCCACCCGTTCCACCGCCACGGTCATGCCAGCGATGGTTTCTGGTTCGAGACGCCCAGTGCGGAATGGAACGTCGCCAAAGTTCTCCACGATAATCCCATCGACCCCACCCTGTTCCAGTATGTTCGCTTCCTCCTCGGCCCGGTCTATCACCGATTTCATATCGCCTCCCCAGCGAGGAGACCCGGGCAAGGGTAGCAGATGTACCACACCGACGAATGCCTTGCGAGGTCCAAAAAGAGCACGACTCATTGTTTAACTATCTAACTCCGATTTTGAGAAGGGTCCGTGTTTACCAAAAGAGACACCTAACATCTTGGCACGTCATCAAGCCGAACGGAAGGGTTTGGATTGTCATAACGATGTTACAATATTGGCTCTTATTACTGGTCAGTATTTGGGTGAGGGTGGACCTGTATGCCCCAGGATTTTATCCGCGTTAAAGGCGCTCGTGAACACAATCTTAAGAACGTAGACATCACTATACCTCGCGACAAATTAGTGGTGATTACCGGAGTCTCCGGTTCCGGCAAGAGTTCCTTGGCTTTCGACACAATCTACGCTGAAGGTCAACGCCGCTACGTTGAGTCCCTTTCAGCCTACGCCCGGCAATTCCTCGGACGCATGGACAAGCCCGACGTCGACTACATCGAAGGTCTCTCGCCGGCCATCTCCATAGACCAGAAAGGTGTTTCTCACAACCCCCGATCCACGGTGGGTACGGTCACAGAGATATACGACTACCTGCGCTTGCTTTTCGCCAGGGTCGGACTCCCTCATTGCCCCAAGTGCGGCCGCCCTGTAGAAAGGCAGACCATCTCCCAGATAGTCGACTCGATCATGAGTCTGGAAGAAGGCAGCCGAATCACCTTGATGGCGCCCAAGATTCGTCGTAAGAAGGGTGAGCACCGGGACGTGTTCCAGGCCGCCCGCCGTGCTGGTTTCGTTCGCGTCAGAGTAAACGGCGAGATTCTCATGCTTGAAGAGATGGGCGACTTGGGCTTGGACCGCAAGAGATGGCACTATATCGAGTTGGTCGTAGATCGCCTTATAGTCCGGTCCGACACAGAGTTAAGCCGGGTGGCTGAATCGGTGGAGACAGCTTTGCGTGAGGGTGATGGCGTTGTTGAAGCCCACGTTGAGGGCGGAGAGACCCTGGTCTTCTCTGAGCAGTTTGCTTGTACCAAATGCAATACCAGCCTACCCGAGATCGAACCCCGTACATTCAGCTTCAATAGTCCCCATGGTGCTTGCAGCGACTGCACTGGATTGGGCTTCAAACTGACCTTAGACCCAGATCTGATAATCTCCAACCGGGACCTTTCACTGTCCGAAGGGGCTATCGCACCATGGACCCGCGGGGGCCCGTCCAGTAGCTGGTATATCAGCCTTATGGAGTCGGTAGCCCAGGCCAACGGCTTCTCTTCCACCACGCCGGTCAAAGACCTGAACCAGAAACATATAGATTTGATCCTATACGGGAATGATGAGAAGAAGGTCACCGTCAGGCACCGCACTCACCGTGGCCAGAATTACGAGTGGGACACCAAATTCGAAGGCGTGATTCCCAACCTGGAGCGTCGTTACAAGCGGACCGAGTCCGACTACATGCGCCACCAGATCGAACGGTACATGTCGGCCCGTCCCTGCCAGTCCTGCTGTGGGAGGAGATTGCGGCCTGAGGCCTTGGCGGTCAAGGTTTGTGGATTGGGAATAATGGACGTCTGCGCCAAAAATATCAGCCAGGCCTCCGAATGGATCAGGGAGATAGACCCGGACGCTCCAGGCCATCACAATGAAAAAGTCCTGACTGCCCGCGAGAAGACCATTGCCAATCAAGTCTTGAAAGAGATCGAAGGGCGGGTTAAGTTCCTGGAGGGCATCGGCCTGGAC
>CAJWGH010000297.1 GCA_913031095.1 uncultured Chloroflexota bacterium
TACTCTAGGTGTTGAAGTTTCTCGTCTTTGCTCCTCAAAGATGAAAAGGACTTTGCACAGGTACGCACTGAAATCCGCCGCCCGGTAACCTTACCCAATTGCTGTGTGGTTTTTATTCTCGATCCACCCCGTGGTTGCCTTGGTGGCGAATTGATTCCGCGGCCTCCGAGGAGACAATCCATATTCTGCACTTTGGCCGACGTGAATAAGGCTCTGTTCAGTCTTCCTCAGGAGAACGGAGCCGCCCATCCGATGGCCCAAGGTCTGTCTGCCATGTACAATTGCCGGACGTTAGGTTGACTTTCCTAACACTTAGATCTTTATTCGATAACCGACGACGGAGGAGCCATGGCCAATCGAATCAAGCACATCGCCTTACAAACGGAAAACCCATCTGAGACCGCCGAGTGGTACAAAAATGTGTTTGGCTTGGACGAGCTGCGCCGCACGCCCGCGGAAACCGGCGAAGAAGGAGTGTGGCTCACTGACGGGTACATCTATTTCGCTATCTTGAAGATGGGCTCTGAAGACGCTCCCAACCTAGGTGAAGGCTCCTCTACAGTGAAGGGCGTTCACCACATCGGATTCTACGTGGACGACCTAGATGATGCAGTGTCCACAGTGGAGGACAACGGCGGCACCGAGTGCCCCGGAAGCAGCAAGGCGAACCGTAAATACAAGGGCCCAGACGGGCTCATGATCGATCTCCGGTTCCGAGGCTGGGACGAGCAGATTCGCGCCCGCAGCACCCTCTACGAGTTGACCGAGACGGCCTCCGCCAAAGCCGCTGGCGCCGCGGATTAAGCCTCTTACCAACCGCAGAAGGAAAGCTAAACATGCCAGAAACCAAGCGAATCGGAGCGTTAGTACCCGCCACCAACCCAGTGGTCGAGCCTGACTTCTACCGAGTTTTGCCGCCAGAGATCACTGTCCACTTCGAGCGGATGTTCAACGGTGACTGGGGATCTCAGCCCCAGTCCTCCGAGAACACCGGCCACCAGATCAGTATCTCCAGCGAAGAGGCGGCCACGGTAGACACTGCCCTGTTTGGGTTCGATGCCGATAAGATGAATGAGGACGTCAGCCGAGGTGCCCGTTCCCTGTCCAACATCAAACCAGACATCCTGGTTTACGCCTGCACATCAGGCACGTACCACAAAGGATACATCCAATTCGACCGTGAGATGTCGAAGGAGATGCAACTGGCCAGCGGAGTAGAGTCCATCACCGCCGTAGGAGCTTGCATCGAGGCGTTCAATTTCATGGGTTCCAAGCGGCTTAGCATCGCAGGACCCTATCGGCATTTCCACCTTCGCCACCGGCTAAAGCCACTGCTAGAAGAGTCCGGATTCGAGGTATTGAGCGCCGACGGGGAACCGTGGATGCAGGACTCCATGAACCCCTTGGAGATAGAGGAAGAATCAGTCCAGACCATCATCGACTTTGTGCCAACAGTGGTGAAAGACGAAGCCGACACCATATTTCTGCCCGGCACCGCCTGGCGGGGATTGGACGCTGTGGAGCCCCTGGAAAAGCAGTTGGGCAAAACGGTAATCTCAGTCAACCAGGCCACCATCTGGCTGGCGCTGCGTCGCATCGGTTGGACCGAAGCCATCCAGGGTTTCGGCAGCCTCCTCAGGAATCTAGGCTAGATTTATACTTCAAATCTGAGCAAAGGGCGTCTCACGGCGGGTCAACGTCCGTAGACCGCTTCCCGCTCCGGTACCGGAGCGTTGGGCTTCCGCGTAATCAAGAAGAACACTCCGGCAGCAAGATAGATTGGCAGGAACGAGAGAAGCACCAAGGCATAGCTGTCGGTGCGGTCGAAGATGAGCCCGGCATAGATCGGCGAGATTAGCATGCCGATATTGAAAACCACGCTGATCATTCCCATCAATGTTGCAAAGCTAGTTCGGCCAAAGAAATTGCCCAAAGACACCCAGTTCAGAGAACTGGTCCCTTGCTCGATGGCCATCAGAACCACAAACAAATAGACGGCTATATTCCCGTCAACTGTCAGCA
>CAJWGH010000298.1 GCA_913031095.1 uncultured Chloroflexota bacterium
ACCAGCTACGCCTTTCACGCCGATTACATGTACCTGTTGGCCCGTACCGACCCTCAAGCCCAGAAGCATCGTGGAATCAGCCTGTTTATCGCCGACCTGAAGACCCCTGGGATCGACTTGAGCCCGCTGCCGTATATAAATGGAGAGATGGCAGCCCAGACCACCTTCGACAACGTTCGGTTACCGTTGTCTTGTCTGATTGGCGAGGAGAATCGCGGCTGGTACCACGCCATGACTACCCTAGACTATGAACGCTCCGGCCTGTGGCGGTACGCCAACGTGCGGAGGGTGTTCGACGACTTTTCAACCTTCTGCCAGGACTCGGCGCCCGACGGCGGTCAACCCCTGGCTAATCATCCTTTGGTGCGCCACCAACTGGCCCGACGGCGACTAGGTATGGAGACCTGGAAACTGCTCTGCTGGAACGTGGCCTGGATGCAGAGTTCTGGAGCAGTGCCAAACGCAGAGGCTTCAATAGCTTTTCTCTATGGTAGTGAAGAACGGCTGCGGTTCGCCGAGATGGCCATGGAAATCTTAGGCCCATATGCCACTCTTAAGAACGGTTCTCCGATGGCCCCCCTCCTGGGGAATATAGAAGGTATCCACCGGGAGGCGATGCACCTCCACGGGGCCGGAACAACAGAGATTCACCGCAACATCATCGCGCAACGCGGCCTCGGGATGCCGCGCTAAGGGTACCTGGGAATGGATTTCTCATTAACAGAGCAACAGCTAATCTTGGGCCGCTCTGCCCGTCAATTTCTTGAGGCGGAATGTCCTGCGGCAGTGGTACGGGAAGCCGAAACAACTGAACAAGGCCACGTGCCAGAGCTTTGGGGGAAAATGGCCGATCTAGGATGGCTCGGCATGTCTCTACCTGAAATCTACGGTGGCACCGGCGGCTCATTGACGGATCAGGTGGTGTTGTTTGAAGAGATTGGCAGAGCTTTGGTTCCTGGACCCTTACTAGTATCGTCAGTCTTAGCATCTCAGATAGTACTCAACGCTGGAAACGACTCCCAGAAGGAGAGTCTGCTTCCCGGTATAGCCAGCGGAGGACTGATTTTGACGTTAGCCCGGGGAGAACGCCTAGAGACCGCGTCTGGCGAAACAGGGTTGACGTTGAGTGGCGAGAGCGCTTTCGTCCCGCACGCCGGAGTAGCGAGCCATATCATATGCGCGACCCGGCCTGCGGTCGGGGCCTGGCCTGACACTACGTTGGTGGTTGTGGATGGGGAAGGCGACCAGGTCTTCAAGACCCCCATGGAATCCATCGCCAACTATCCCCAATGCCTGGTCGAATTTGACGATATTTGCCTACCTTCCGAGGCCTTGCTAGGTGATATAGCAGAAGGACGACCGGTGTTGGACGCGGCGGTACAGCGGGCCATAGTGGTTCAGTGCGCCGAGACGTTGGGCCGGGCCCAAAAGGTGCTGGAGATGGTAGTTGAATACGCCAGTGGGAGGGTCCAATTCGGAAGGCCTATCGGCACTTTCCAGGCCGTCCAGCACCGCTGCTCTGACCTCAAAGTTGCCATAGACAGTGGTAGGATGCTCACCTATCAAGCGGCTTGGAGATTGGATCAAGGATTACTCGCCGATGATGAGGTGTCGATGGCCAAAGCCCAGTCAGGAATACTAAGCCGGACCGCCACTGAGGTCGGACACTCTATCTTCGCTGGGATATCCTTCACCATTGAACATGACATGCAACTCTACTCCAGCCGCGCAAAGATCTGCGAAGCCAACCTGGGCGATACCGAATATCATCTCGACCAGATATCTATAGGGGCAGGACCTCAGACACAGTAAATCCTACTCCTACATGCAAAAGAGAGGATTAGCTCTTTCAACGTCGAGACTCTAACACTAATCGGATATGTTGGTCTCCGCCTACAATTGCCTGCCTAAGATTAGCGTAACCGAATGACAGCGATATTTCGACGAGCTCACCAAAACAAGGTAGGAAGATTGGACAGGAGCCGGTCGTCCTCGGCTCTCTAACG